>JALRJW010000234.1 GCA_023268955.1 Aliarcobacter sp.
TCCACTTGTCTAAATTCTGCATCTGTTAACCCTGAGTAGGCTTTAGCAAAAGTCACTAACTCACCTTCATGCCAAAGTCCGAATGTGTAATCAGTATACAAATTAGCTCTACGCCCGTGGCCACGCATGGCATAAGTTAAAACAGCATTTATCTCTTTAAAAGTTCCTATTTCTGTTTGAGATGAAGCCTTGTATGGAAGTAAGTATTTTGAAAGTAAAACAGCTGATAAAATTGATTTTAACATCATTGTTTTACCCCCTGCATTTACCCCTGTAATCATGACAACAGATTTACTAAAATCGATAGTTATAGGTTTTGGGTCGTGTAAAGCTGGATGGCAAAAATCAACAAGTTTGTTTTTGTTTTTCTTAGATGGCAAAATAAAGTTTTTATCCCCTGCTTTTGCAAAGAAAACTCTAGCTTGATAATGATCAAATCTATCAAACTCTTTATTTATAAATCTCAAAAACAATAGATTTTTTTCAAATAAAGAAGAGATTCTTTGACAAACTTTTAAAAGAATCTCTTCTTGTCTATTTCTTAAATCACTCTGTTTTTGTTTTAACGAACTAATGCTATGTGGCAATACATAAAAAAATCCAGAATTTGATCTATTTACAACAGTGGCTTTTAAAACATGATTAAATCCACCCCTAACCAAAAGTGTCTCTTCACCATTTATAAAATGCACTTGCATATCAACTAAATATGACCTGATTTTATTATTATTAATTGTTTTGTAAAGACTCTCTTTTATCTCTTCTTTATTTTTGTAAATAGCATGTTTAACATGGTCATAATCTTCTTCTACACCATCTTTTAGATTACCTTTTTCATCAAAATAATCACAAACATCAAGTATATCTTTTGGAATAATTACTTTGTCAATCCACTCTCCAAGTTTACCTTCAAAATTGAATTTCTTTAGATAATCAAAATATTTAATGATTTTTACGAACTCTAAAATTGTATCAACTTTTAAAGTCCCTTGTTTTTGAATGTGCATTAAAGCCCAGTCAATATTTTCAACTTCACTTGGCGCTTTAATATCAAAATTTGAAAGCTCAGTTATCATTTTATGATGAAGATTAATATCCCCTTCCATAAAAATCTCTTTATGTCTTGCTAAAAGTTTTTGAAAACTCTCTATGTAATCTTGTAAGTCTAGTTTTTTAAAAATATCTTGCATATAGTTCTTTATCTTTTTATTTTTGTTTTGGTCTAAAAGGTTTTATAATCTCTTCATTGCACTCTAAAAATGGCCCTTCCATTAAATCAATACAATATGGAACAGCAGGAAAAACTGCGTCTAAACACTCTCTAATTGATTTTGGTTTTCCCGGTAAATTTATGATTAATGAACTATCTCTAAGTCCTGCTGTTTGTCTTGATAAAATAGCTGTTGGCACAAACTTTAAAGACTCAGCTCTCATAAGCTCCCCAAATCCAGGCATCATTCTATCGCATACAGCTTCAGTGGCTTCTGGTGTTACATCTCTTTTAGCAGGTCCCGTTCCACCTGTTGTAACCACTAAACAACAACCTTCATTATCTACTAAATCTTTTAATGTATCTTCAATAGTTTTTTGATCATCTTCAATGCATCTATAAACGCTTTCCCAAGGTGAAGTTAAATATTCATTCATTGTATCAATAATTGCTTGACCACTTAAATCTTCATAAATTCCTTTACTAGCTCTATCAGAAGCTGTAACTATTCCAATTTTTGCTATTTGTTTTTCACTCATAAAATATGTCCTTTATTGTTTATGTAATACACCGTTGCGTAATTTCTAAAAAAATCTTTTGCAAGACTAGCGTCAATTATCTTATCTTCACTGCCAAGATAAACTTCTATTTTAGTTCCTTTATCTAGAACTTTTTGAATATCTTCTTCATTCCATTTAAAAGTTAATAACTCTTCTAGCTCTTCATAAGTTCCTAACTCAAAATATTTTTCAAGTTCAAGTTCTTTTGGATAAGCAACATTTTTTAAAAAATTTTCACAATAAGATTTTGGGTCTTTGTTAAAAAAAATAAGTTGCAATCTTACATATTTTTTATCTTGAGTTTGAAAGAAAGCAGGTGAAAAAAGTTGAAGTTTGTCAACCCTTTGATTTGAATTTAAAACTTCATTAAAAGCTTGAATTGCTCCACAAGAGAATCCTGCTACAGTAAAGTCATTTTTAATGATATATTCATCAAATAACTCTTCTTCATTTTTAAAACAAAATCCACTAAAAAAACTTTTAGATATCATCTAAAGTAATCACCTCGTTTTTAATCATAATCTCTTTTAATCTATTTATCTCTTCAATATTTGAAGAAATAGTAGTTCTTAATTCATTTTTAATCGATGAAATCAGTTCTTCAACTGATGAAGTCATTTTATAGTCTTCAACAATTTTAGAAGCTAAAACATAAGCATCTTTAATGTCCATTTCACTAATGGCATATTTTTCATTTCTTAAAATCTCTAAACCAACAACACCTGCTAAATCCCTTTTAATATTCTCTTTTAATTCAGAAAAAGAGGGATAAGTTGTATTTATTTTTTCAATCTTATCATCAAAAAGTGCTATTTTACTTTTTGCAATATAAGCCTTGCAAGCTTGATAAATAGCTAAAATCTCTTTTTGATTTTCATCTAAAATTTTAATTTGCTTCTTACCAAATTGAAGTTTATTTTTAGCTACTTCAATATCGCTATTATCTAAAATCTTAGCCTTTCTTTTTATCATGTTTAAAAGAGCTTCATTTATTAATGTTGCAATAGCAGCACTTGAAAAACCAGCTGTTTGTTGGGCTAAATTTATAGTATTTATTTCGTTGTTTGTATCTTTTAAATATAAGTTTAAAATTTTTTCTCTATCTTCTACATTTGGCAAACCAACATAAACTCTTCTATCAAATCTTCCAGCTCTTAAAAGTGCATCATCTAAAACTTCGATTTTATTTGTTGCAGCAATTACTATAACACCACTATCACCCTCAAATCCATCCATTTGAGTTAGAAGTTCATTTAGTGTTGCTTCTCTTTCTTCATTTGCTTTGTTGTCTCTTTTTTTACCAACAGCATCTATCTCATCAATAAATACTATAGCAGGAGCATTTGCTTTTGCAGCACTGAAAAGTTCTCTAACTTTTTTTGCACCCATTCCAACATAAATCTGAACAAAACTAGCTCCACTTTGATAAAAAAATGGAACATCCGCTTCACCCGCAACTGCCCTTGCAATTAATGTTTTCCCAACTCCAGGAGGTCCAACTAAAAGTACACCTTTTGGGAGTTTAATTCCATGTTTTAGATATTTTTCTGGTGAATTTAAAAAGTCAACAACTTCTTCAAGCTCTTCTTTTATCTCATCAATTCCAGCTATATCTTTAAAAGTTACATTTGATGTAACTGCTTTTATATTTGAAGGTTCAACTTGGTGAGTTTGGTTACTTTGTATATTTTGCTGAGAGTTGTTTAATTCTGTTTGAAAAGAGCTATTTTGAATATTTTTATTTTTAGAGTATTTTTGAACAAACTCTCTAACTTTATCTTGCTTTAATTTTAAAAAAATTGCTAAAAAAAGCAATCCAAATAAAAAAATCATACCTACATAGTAAGAACTACTTTGAATATAATTATCTGTTTTAAATATTGTATATACAAAAAGTACAACTAAAACTGTGGCAGACAGTGCCATCAGTTTAAAATTTTTATCTAAATTTTTTTGGTTTTTATTTGAATCTCGCGACATTTTTATCACTCTTTACTTCATAGTCATTTATATTAATCCAATCTCCAACTAAATCAACAGGAGATTCAACCTCAATTTGATTGAAATATTGATCTAATCCTAAATACTTTCCATTTTTTTCTGATTCAATTAAAACTTCAAGAGTATTTGTATTGTTTTTTCTAAAATCAATATTTTTTTGCTCAATTATAGATGTTAATTCATTGTATCTAATTTTTGCAATATCACCTTTAACTTCAGGTTTCATAGTCGCACTTGGTGTTCCATCTCTTTTTGAGTAAGTAAAAGCATGAACATGAGTTAAAGGAAATTTATGAAGATTATCCATAGCCTCTTTCCATAACGCGTCAGTTTCACCAGGGTGCCCTACAATAAAATCAGTTCCTAGTGCATAACCATTTGAACTTAAAAACTCAAAAAGTTCTAAATCAGATAAAACTTTGTTTCTTCTATTCAT
>JALRJW010000252.1 GCA_023268955.1 Aliarcobacter sp.
AACATTTTTTTGCACCCAAGCATCATTATTGCATTTTTCCCAAAATAACTTCTTAAAACCTCTGTATGACCTTTAAAGTCAATATCAGCTTTAGCCCAAGCTTCTTTATTTATAGGTAAAGTGCAAATTGCATCAACTTGCTTTGTATCAGCAAGTTTAATAGCATCATAAAATGATATATATGAGAATTTTCCACTTTTTTTTGAAATTTGACCAGGCTTAATTTCAAAAGAACCCTTTGTTTCAAAGGTTTTGAAATCTTTAGGAATTTGGATGTTTAGTAGTTTTGATGCCTTTTTTAGCATCTCTTTATTTATGCAATAAATTGGTGAACATATTTTAGATATTTTCTCGTGAGTTTTTAGGGCAATTTCTATACCAACCCCATTTAAATCTCCAACACTAATTGCAATTTTTGGTTTCATTTTAATTCTTTTTTTAATTTTTTATTTTATAAGGTTTTTCATCTCAATAATTGCATCTTTAAGACCTGTATAAACAGATCTAGCAACAATACTTTGACCAATGTTTAACTCTTTTATATCTTTAATAGCAGAGATTAAAGTTACATTTTGATAATTTAGTCCATGACCAGCAGCTACTTTTAAATTTAATTTTACAGCATGTTTTGAAGACTCTTTTATCTTTTCAATTGATTCATTTAGTAGAGATTTTAATTCTTTCCTTGGTAATTCTAACTCTTTAATCGAGTGTTGTGAATTTTGCAAATTAGAGTTTAACATTGCATAAACATTTCCAAAAGTTCCTGTATGTAACTCAATCCACTCAACTTTTAATTTTGAAGCTAGAGTTATAGTTTCATTATCAGGATCAATAAAAAGTGAAACTTCAATCTCATTTTTATGAAGTTTTTCAATAGCTTTTTTGATTTTTTCAAAATTACCTTCTAAATCAAGTCCACCTTCTGTTGTAACTTCATTTCTATTTTCAGGCACTAATGTTACTCTTGAGGGTTTTAATTCACACATGATATCAATGATTTCTTCATTTATTGAACACTCTAAATTTACAGGAAGTTGAGATAAAAGACAAATAGCTTTTGCATCATTGTCGTGAATATGTCTTCTGTCTTCCCTTAAATGAATAGTAATTTGATCAGCACCTGCTAATTTGCAAATACCAAGAGCATCTAAAGGATTTGGGTCATTTATTTTTCTAGCTTCTCTAAGAACTGCTATGTGGTCTATGTTTACGCCTAGAAGCATTTTATTTTCCTTGAAATAGGGTTTAAGATAAATCTTTTAATGTTGAAATATTAGCGGCAAGTTTATTTTGAACTTCTAAATATTCATCATCAGGATTTGAATCAGCAACAATTCCAGCACCTGCTTGAAAAATAATCGTATCATCAGTAATCATACTTGTTCTAATCGTAATAGCACTATCCATATTCCCATCAAAACCAAAATATGCGATACTACCTGAATAAAAGTTTCTTTTAATACCTTCAAATTGGGCTATAATTTCCATAGCTCTGATTTTTGGAGCACCTGTCATTGTGCCTGCTGTAAATGTTGCTGCAAATAAATCAAATTGGTCATATTTATCATCTATAATTGCTTCAACATCTGAAACCATATGCATAACGTGAGAGTATTTCTCAATTCTCATTAAATCTGTTACTTTCACAGTTCCAGGTTTTGCAACTCTTCCCACATCATTTCTTCCTAAATCAACAAGCATGATGTGTTCAGCTTTTTCTTTAGTGTCATTTAGCATTTCATTTTCCATTGCTAAATCTTTTTCTAAAGTCTTCCCTCTTTTTCTAGTCCCAGCAATTGGTCTTAAAAGTAAATGTCCATCAACTAGTCTAATCATAACTTCAGGACTACTTCCAGCAATTGCAAAATCTTCAAAATCTAGCAAAAATAAATATGGACTAGGATTTTTACTTCTTAATGCTCTGTAAAAACTTACATGGTCAACTTTTGCTTTTTGGATAAATCTATTTGACATTAAAATTTGGAAAACATCCCCTGATTTAATCATCTCTTTAGATTTAGCAACCATATCAAAGAATTGTTCTTTTGTATAGTTGAATTTTCCTTCATCTATAATAGTTGCTTTTTTTAGTGGTGTGAATTCATATGGAGTGTAAAGCTCTTTTTCAATAATTTCAAGCTCATCTTTTTTTGATTCTACACTTGTAACCATAACTAATTTTGACGTTTTATGTGAAAATCCTAAAATAATATTTGGTCTAATCAAATCTAAATCTGGAATACCTAATTGATCTTCAAGATTATTCATATATTTTTTTAATACAGGTTCAAACTCTTTTCCAATGTCATACCCAACATTACCAATAAATCCATCAATTAAACCAATACCCAGTTCATCTGCTTTTTGTCTGTAAATGCTTTTATCAAAATTTTTGTAGTATTTTTGCAAAAATTTTAAAGGATTAGACTCAACTTCATTTATTTGTCCATCTTCATTTTTATAAAAACATTTATTATCTTTATACCAAACTCTTTCTCTAGCACCAATTACAATGTATGAATAGTTTCCATTTGAAGAGTTTATAGTACTTTCAAATAAAAACGTAATCTCTTTTGGATATATTTTTTTAATTTTTTCATATATAGACACAGGTGTGAATTGGTCTAAAAATAGTTCTTTTGAATAAAAATTCATATAATTACTTCTTAATGTTTTATTTAAAATTTAAGTACAAATGCACTTGATAAATTTAGTTTTTTCTTAATATTGTCTATGTCTTGTTTTGCGTTAGCTCTACTAGTATAAGGACCAATTAATACTTTGTTATATAAAACTCCATTTACTTCAACAGTGTAAACTTTATATTTTAAATTAGCTTTTTTGATGTTGTTAATATAGTTTTGAGATGGCGTTTTTGTAAAGGCACCAACTTGAACAAAATAACCTTTAATAGTTGTTGAATCAATATCTTTTACTAAATCTTTAACTTTGCTTTGATTAGTTGTTTTTTGTACATTTTGTTTGATTTCAGGCTCTTTAACAACGATAGGTTTATTTTCTATTTGCTTATTTTCAATATCTCTAATAACTTTTTGAGTTTCACTTAATGAGTTTAGCTCTTTTTGTTTTACTTTCTCAATAGTTTCATTCATTGCTGTATCACTCATAGGATTTACACTATTTTCTTCTACAATCTTAGATGACTCTAAACTATTTGTTTCAACAGTTGATTGCTTTAACTCTTCTTCTCTTTTTTTCTTCTCATTCATTATTTTTTGAAAATTTGAATCAACTACTGCATTTTCTTTTGTATTTTCAATAACACTAGTTGATGAAGTAAAACTATCTTCTTTTTGTTCACTATCACCCATAATAAATTTAAACGTAATAATTGTTAGAAGAAATAAAATAATTAATACAGCACCTAAAATTAAATAATTTTTAGTTTTATTTTGATTAGTTTTTGGAGATGGAATTTCATCTAATGAAATATTCTCATATGCATTTTTAGAGCTTTGCGAAATATTTAATTCAAATTCAGAAGTAGAAGGATTGTCTTCCTGTGTTTTTTCATCTTTAATTACTTCTTGATCCTGAGAATAGATGTTTTGTTCATGTTGTCTAAGTTCACTTAGCTTCTCTTCTAATTCATCTTTCTCTTGTCTGATTTTAACTTTCTTTAAAAATTCTTCACCTTTAATTTCCATGACTAATCCTTGTTTAGTCCCTATAAATAGGGACTTTATTTTTTTAGTTAAAAGTAGCTATTAATAAGTTGACTGAGTATAAATCACAAATTTCTTAGCTAATTCTTCTAATTCTTTTTTAACTTTTGCTTGTAAATCTGTATTGTTGATATCATCTAAAACATCACAAATTTTGTTTGCAATAAATTTAAACTCTTCTTCTTTCATTCCTCTTGATGTTAAAGCAGGAGATCCAATTCTAATACCTGAAGTAACAAATGGGCTTCTAGTTTCACCAGGAACTGTATTTTTGTTTACAGTAACACCAGCATTACCTAAAGCAGCATCTGCATCTTTACCTGAGAAATCTTTGTTTAAGAAAGATACTAATACTAAGTGATTATCAGTTCCACCAGAAACAATATCATAACCTCTAGAAACTAATACTTCTCCTAAAACTTTTGCATTTGCTTTAACTTGTTTTGCATATTCTTTCCAAGAAGGGTCTAATACTTCTTTAAATGCAACAGCTTTTGCTGCCATAACGTGAACTAATGGACCACCTTGTAATCCTGGGAAAATAGCTGAGTTGATTTTTTTAGCAATTTCTTCATCATTAGTCATAATCATACCACCTCTAGGACCTCTTAAAGTCTTGTGTGTAGTAGTTGTTACAACGTCTGCATAAGGGAATGGGCTCATGTGCTCACCAGCAGCAACAAGTCCTGCTATGTGTGCAATATCAGCAAATAAAATAGCACCAACAGCATCAGCAATTTCTCTAAATTTAGAAAAGTCAATTTCTCTTGCATATGCACTTGCACCACAAACTATAATTTTTGGTTGACAAACTTTTGCAATTTCCATTACTTTATCTGGAATTTATATTTTTCAAAGAGAAACCAAAGCAAAAGCTAAATAAAT
>JALRJW010000317.1 GCA_023268955.1 Aliarcobacter sp.
AAAGGTTTGGAAAATATTTTTATTTTATGAGAATTATTTAGAATAAATATCAATTTTAATAACAAATATTTAAATACAAAATGATTAATTTTAAATGTATTAAATTAGTCGTAGTATATATTTTTCATCTTTGTAGTATAAAAAATATAAATATTGAGTATAATTTATATATATTATAATTTTAACTACTATTTCATGGGATTTAGAACTTAATAGATTAGAGAATTGATTATTTCTATATTTCAGAAGACTTAAAACCCCATGTTACAAATGCTTATATTATGAGTGAAATTTTTGGAAGTGACCACTGTCCAATTGCTTTAGAGATGCAATTTTAGCCTGCAAAGTATTTTTAATTAATCTAAATAGCTTTAAAACTATTTAGATTAAAATAAAATCAAATCTTTATTATCTGATTCTTCCAAAGGAAATTTTAATACAAAAATAGTACCCTTTTCACTATTTGTAAAATTAATTGTACCGTTAAAAGATTTTTCTATGATCATCTTAGCCATATACAATCCAAGACCTGAACCATTTAAATCAGTCTTAGTACTAAAATATGGATCAAAAACTTTGTTTTTAATTTTTTCAGGAATACCACCTGCATAATCTTCAACATATATTTCCACTTCATTTTCATTTAATTTTGAATATATATCAATTCTTTTTATATCACTATTATTTGAAGCATCCACTGAATTTGATATTAGAGCTACTAAAACTTGTTTTAGCTGATTTTCAAAACCAAAAATTTTAATATCATCTTCCAACTCTAGATTTAGTTTAACATTACTTGATGAAATTGAACTATTCGTGATGATTAATGTATCTTCAATGCTCTTTTTTAAGTTAAAATCAACTTTTCTATTATTAGTTTTATAATAATTTTTAAATTCATCTATAGTCTCAGACAAATGTATCAAGATGTTTTTAATTTTAGATTCTATTTGCTCAACTTCTTCATTAGTATAATTACCTGATTTAACTATAAAAGATAAATTAGAAACCCATACACTTAAAGCAGACAACGGCTGTCTCCATTGATGTGCAATCATACTTACCATCTCACCTAATTGTGAAAGTCTATTTTGATGAATCATTAAAGCTTGTTGTTTTGAATTTTCAATAACTGCTTCATCTATTCTTTGTTCTAAGCTTTTATTTAAATTATTTAATTGTGTATTTAACTGTTCAATTTTTAGATTAGATTTTTTTAATTCGCTTATATCTCTTGAAGAAGCATATAAAAATTGTTTTCCTGAAATTTCAATTGTACTTGTATTTATTTCTACATCAATAATTGAACCATCTTTTCTTTTATGTTTAGTTGCAAAAATTATAGGTTTTTTAATCAGTTCTTTAATCATATCAACATTTGAACTACCAATTAACATAGCTTCCCAATCACTTACATTTAACTGCTTAGCTTCTTCTAATGTATAACCTAAAGATAGTGCAAAATTATAATTACAATCTACAACATTACCTTTTTCATCTAAAATATGAATACCATCTGACGCATTTTTCATAATAGTAAAATATTTTTCTTTTTCTTTTAATAATACTCTTTTATGTCTAGTTGATTGATATTGAGTAACTAATAAAATACTAATAATGAAAACTAAAAAAATCAATATTGAATAAAATGTATTCTCATCAAATCTTTCGATAACGTTAGATCTTAAATATTTATTTTCTAGATTATAAAGTTCACCTTCATCAAAATTTGCAATTAGTTTGTTAAGAATAATCAATAATTGGGTATTGTTTTTATTAGCCATAAATTGAAGATTAAAATATTCTTTACTTAAACCTGTAATTTTTAAATCGTTCATTAAATATTTGTTCAATAAAGTATCAAGAACAGGCAAAATATCTACAGCTCCGTAAACTTCACCATCAGAAACTAATTTTAATGCTTCAATAGTATTTTGCGTAAAAACAAAATCTATTTTGGGATAATTTGTTTTTAATATTTCATAGGCAGAAAAATATTTTCCAACTGCAATTTTTTTACCATTTAAACTGTTGTAGTCATAAATAAAATTCTTTTTATCCTTAGTAACTAATCCAATTTGAAACTTTTTATAAGGTATAGAATAAATTCCCTCTTTGAATTTTGAATTTGTTCTAGATGTAGAAACAATTAACCCATTTGGGTTTTCTTTTATCTTTTTTAAAGATTTTGTAAAGTTATCATTTAAAATATAACTATACTTTAGACCTGTATTTTCAAAAAGTTTTTCAAAATACTTAACTGAAAAACCATCAGGTTTAGAATCTAGCACGTACCCAAAAGGTTCCCAATTTGTAAGATATATTTCTAGTTCTTGATTTTTAAGAAACTCTAATTCATTATGAGTTAAAGAATAGTTATTAATTTTATTAAAAGTATTATTTTCTAAATATTTGAAGTAATCATCAATTATGCTTCTTAAATATTTAATATCTTCATTTTCAATAAATTTATCAATAATAGAAACCAACTCAGGTTTATTTTTATTAATTCCTAAAGAAAAATCGTACTTAATATTGTCAAAAAGATAAGTTACATCAAAATTAAGATTTTTATATTCATTTTGAAAAAATCTTGATTCTTCTACCGTAATTAAATATTGATTTTTCGGATCTTTTGAAATCTCATTTAAAATTTTTACTTCATTTGGTTCATATACTGTATTTAAATTAGGATTATATTTTTTTATACTTTTTTCATATCTTTTAGATTTGATATAAAAAGTTACATCTTTCATTTGCTTTTGATTTAAAATATTTGCTTTGCCAATACTTACGAAATTTAATGTTTTTAATTTTTTCGAACTCTTTATATTTGTAAAATCACTTTGATTCTCATCTATAAAATCAATAAAATCACAATTATTTTCTTTTATATTCTCACTTAATTCATAATAACTTTTAGAATTTATAGCTACAAAATCAATATCTAACGTTTCACCAATATGTCTATAAACTTCGCCCATAACCCCAACAAGTTTTCCATTTTTATAACCACTTAAAGGATAAATGTTGTTATTTATACAAACACTAAATGTATTATTTCTTTGTAAAAATTTTTTTTCATTATCAAGTAGACTTAAATTTTTATGATAAATACCAGAATGTAAATTCTTATAGTTATATACAAAAGTATCCCATACAGTAAAATCATATTTATTATGAAGTAAAACAGAAAAAATTGAAGCAATATTTTTTATTTTATTTAAATCTAATTCACCAAATTTATTTAAATTTCC
>JALRJW010000034.1 GCA_023268955.1 Aliarcobacter sp.
ATACTTAAAGCAGGTAATTCATCAATTAGCCAAGAGATATTTTGTGAAACTTCAACACCATTTAGTTCATTATTGATAACTTCAATATCACCAATTGGTTCATATTTATTCTCTTTTTCAATAAAATTAACAATAGCTCACATTTTTTTAAGCACTTGATATGCTTAAATTCTTGTAGGGTTTAAATTTAAGTTTTTAATAACAACTCTAGCACCTTTTGTAATTGCAGCAGCTACTGCAAAAAAGAATCCTGAAGATGGATCAGTAGGAACAGTAATATTTAAAGGTTTTAAATGACCTGTTAAAGGATGAATATTAATAAATCCTTCGCTGTCATTTTCTAACTTAGCACCCATACCTTTTAACATTCTTTCTGTATGGTCCCTTGTTAATTCATTTTCTTTGTATTTTGAAACTCCAGTTGCTCTAAGAGCTGCTAAAATCATTGCTGATTTTACTTGCGCTGAATCAACAGGTGAGTGATAAACAAAAGGTTTTAACTCTTTTACCCCTCTAATAAATAATGGCGCTTTATTTCCATTTTCTCTACCATCAATCAAAGCTCCAATACTTCTCAAAGGATCAGCAACTCTTTTCATAGGTCTAGCTCTTAAATATTTATCACCACTTAATGTAAAAGCTCCATCAACACTAGCTAATAAACCACAAAATAGCCTCATAGCAGTTCCTGAGTTTCCACAATCTAAAACATCACTTGGTTCTGTTAATTTTTCAGTTGGAGTAATTTCAACACTACTTCCATCTCTCTTAACTTCTGCTCCAAGTTGTTCAACGATACTTAAAGTATTTAAAGTATCTTCAGCTGTTAAATAGTTTTTAATATAAGAAGTTTCATTAGAAAAAATAGAAAACATAGCACATCTATGAGAGATTGATTTATCACTAGCAATTGAATCAATCTCAATGTTAAATGGTTTTGTTAGTCTTTTTATTTCAAAATTTTCCATTTGTTTTTCCATTTTTTATCTGATTTGAATGTTTAATTTATCATTTAATACTTCTAAAACTGAATCCATAGTAGAAGTAATATCTTTGTCTTCAAGTGTTTTGTTGTCATTTTGAAGTACGAATCTAATAGTAATACTCTCATTTTCCCCAAGATTTTCGTTTGAATAAACATCAATTAAATTAAATTGTTTAATGTTTTCATTATCTAAAGAGTTAATTGCATTTTTAATATCTCTATATTGAGTGTTTTTATTCACTAAAATACTTAAATCTTTTTTTGAAGATTGGAATTTAGAGTATTTTTCAGTTTTCACTAAATCATTTTTAATTGCATCAAAATGAATTTCTGCAATAAATGTATCAGCTAAATCATAATCTTCAGCTACACTTGGATGAAGTTTAGAAATATATCCAACTACTTTCCCATCGATTATTACATCAGCATTTTGATATGGATGAATAAAGTCATTGTTAATATTTTTCATTGGTTCTAAATCAAATTTTCCAACAGTGTTTAATACTTTTTTAGCAAATGTGAAAAAGTCAATATTTGCAGGTTTTCCACTATTTGTGATATCTTCTTGAGCTATGCTTCCTGTTTGAATAAATGAAATCTTTTTTGACTCTTTTCTATCTTCATCAAAAATTGTTCCAATCTCAAAGAATGCATTTGATCTAATACCATTTTTGAAGTTATGAGAACAAGCTTCAACTAAGTTCAATAAAATAGTAGTTCTGTAAGTATTTAACTCTTTTACAATTGGATTAATTAATTCTAATTCATCTTTAACAGTTTTGAAACCATATTTTTCTAAATTCTCTTTTGAAGAGAATACATAAGTTAAAGTTTCATAAAAACCATTTTCAATTGCTTTAAATCTTAATTTATTTTTCTTTAGTAAATCATCTGAAGTTTTATTATTTCTATTTACTTCATCAATTTTTAAAGGTTTTGCTTGAATATTGTCAATTCCAATCATTCTTACGATTTCTTCGGTAATATCAGCAATATTTACAATATCGTGTCTAAATTTAGGAATAGTAACTGCTAAAACTTCATCATTATTATCTTTAACTTCAAATCCTAATGAAGATAAAATATTCTCAATCTCAGCTTTTGTTACAGTTTGTCCAATGATTAAATTTACTTTTTCAATACTTACGTCAATAGTATTTTCAGGTTTTTCTTCAATATTTGATTTAAAACTGTTGTAAACTAAACCATTGTTTTTTGAAATTAGATTTGTTAAAAATTCTAATCCAAAATCTAAATCAGGTTCACTTCCCCTTGATGCTCTATAGTAAACTTCCCCTGTTTTAACTTTAGTTTCAAAAACTTTTCTTGAAAGTAAATCAGGGTTGATATAAGAAGCTTCAATAACATATTTTTCATCATTTGGTTTAGTATCGTTTAAACTAACACCAACTGTAGACATTATTGTATCACCATGTTTAACAACATCAAAACCATTTTCATCTTTAGAGATTTTTAAATTTGCTTTTTGTTCTACTAGAATATTTTCTTTACTGTAAGCATTTAAAATTACACCAGTTGAGTGAGTTGCGTAATTTAAAAGGTTTTTTGTATCGTTTTCTTCATCAAATTTATCAATTAATCCAACTCTTAATTTTGTAATCATTGGCATCTTAAAATCAATTAAATCATAAGCTTTGTAAACTAAATCAGAATGAATAGTACCTTCATAACTTAATTCAAATACTTGTCCAATACCTAGTTCGTTTGAATTCTCTTCTTTTTCAAGGTCATTCATAGCTATTCCATAATAAGCTGCTAATTCTCTAGCAACCCCATAAATACTTAAACAATCACCTCTATTTGCTGTTAATTCAATTTCAATAATATCATCATTTAAAAGTGGATATTCATTTAAATCTTTTCCTAAAACTAATTCACCAATAGAATCATCTAAAACTAAAATTCCATCATTTAATTTTGGAAGACCAATTTCAGTAGTTGAACAAATCATACCTAAAGATTCAACACCTCTAAGTTTTGCTTTTTTGATTTTAAAATCATCACCTAAAACACATCCTACTTTTGCAATTGGCACATATTGTCCTGCATCAACATTTTTTGCACCGCAAACGATTTGAACTTGTTCACTTCCTAAATCAACTTGACAAACATTTAGTTTATCAGCATCAGGGTGTCTCTCTTTTGAAATTACGTAACCAACAACTACGTCATTTGGGATTAACATTTTATCAATGCTATCAACTTCTAAACCAATAGAGTTTAATGTTTTACAAATATCCTCTGTAGAAATTTTTGAAATATCAATAAATTCTTGTAACCATTTTCTTGTAATTATCATTTAAACTGTCCTATTAATCTTGTGTCACTTTCAAATAATGATCTTAAATCACCAATGCTGTGAATAAGCATTGCAAATCTTTCAACCCCTAAACCAAATGCATAACCTGATTTACCTTCGTAACCAACTGCTTTAAATACATTTTGGTCAACAATTCCACATCCTAAAACTTCAAGCCATCCTGTTTGTGAACAAACTCTACAACCGTCACCTTTACAGAATACACATGAAATATCAACTTCAGCAGATGGTTCAGTGAATGGGAAAAATGATGGTCTAAATCTAACATCAACATCACCAAACATATGATGTAAAAACTCAACTAATACATGCTTTAAATTTGCAAATGAAATATGATCACCATCTTCA
>JALRJW010000332.1 GCA_023268955.1 Aliarcobacter sp.
TGATGTTCCAAAAGATATGCCTGATATTATATTTCAAATAAGTTCAGGATTATATGGAGCAAGGGATAAAGAAGGTAAATTTGATCCTGATAGATATGCAAAAACAATGAAATTTTGCAGAATGACTGAGATTAAAATTGCCCAAGGTGCAAAACAAACAGGTGGTAAGTTAGCAGCTCATAAAGTTAGTCCTGCAATTGCCTATTATAGAAATGTGCAAGCACATACAGATATTTTTTCTCCAAATAGATTTCCTTATGCAAACTCTATTGAAGAACTGTTTGATTTTATTGGAACATTGCAAGAGCTATCAGATAAACCTGTTGGAGTAAAAATAGTAATTTCTGATTTAGAGAATATTGAACCATATGCAAAAGAGATTAGAAAAAGAATTGATGCAGGAGATAGTAGATATCCTGATTTTATTTCGATTGATGGTGGTACAGGTGGAAGTGCCACTGCCCCAATTGAAATGATGGAAAGAGTTGGTTTAGATATTAAAGACTCTATATATTTAGCTGATAAAATTTTAACAGATTATCGTGTGAGGGACAAAGTTAAACTTATTGCAAGTGGAAAAATTTTAACACCGGATGATATTATCATTATCATGAGTATAGGTGCTGATTTTATACAAATTGCCCGTGGATTTATGATGAGTGCTGGTTGTATTAGAGCTAGATATTGTTCAGGAACAACAGGAAGAGACTGTCCTGTTGGGCTTGCTACTCAAAATAAAAGTAAAAGACAAAAGTACTTTGTACATAAACAAGCTAGAAAAGTTAGAAACTATCATAACAATCTTTTAAAGAGTGTTAGGGGAATGTTAGCTATCATGGGATTAAAAAATATTAATCAATTAAGCAAACATAGACTATTATTTTTAGATAAAGATTCAAGGGTTCATGATAATATTGATTTAGTATTTAAAAGAAGACTTGATATTGGTAAAGATTTGGAGGATGAATATCATGAATCTAGATAAGGTAATTTCTGGTTTTTTTATTATTTTAGCGATGACGCTAAATTTTGGTTTTTTTTATGGTGATTTAAATTCATTAGAGCATCATAGCAAATATGAACTTTTTGCTGCTATTATTGTAAATGTAATTGCTACAACACTTAAACTTGGGGATAAAACTCAAGTTGGTTCAGTTCTTTTAGCAACTTCATTGGTTGCTGATATTCAATTGATTGCAGCTGCTATTGTTTGGGCAATTGCTGCATATGCTTACACAGTTAATGCTGAGGTTATTGCTATTATTATTTCACTTTCAGGTGGAGCACTTTTAGCAAATGTTGTATCTGTAATTTTATATGTTGGAGATACATTAAAATCAAAAAGATAAGGAACATAAAACTTGAAAAATAGTTCTTTATTTATCATCCTTCAAAGGATGAGAAAACCTTTTATAGTTATTATTATAACCCACTGCATAGCAATTATAGGCTTGCTTATAATTGATGCAGTTGATGCAAATGGTCAACCATATCAACTAACAATTTTTGATGCAGTTTATTTTGTATCATATATGGCTACAACAATTGGATTTGGTGAAACTCCTTTTGAATTTACTTATTCTCAAAGATTATGGGTTTTATTCTCTATTTATATGACTGTTTTAGGGTGGTTTTATGGAATAGGGTCACTTGTTAGTTTGTTTCAGGACAAACTATTTTTGCAAGAGATAGAAAAAACAAAATTCAAAAGTCAAATAAAAGGTTTAAAAGAAAAGTTCATAATTATTTTAGGTTATAACCAAGTTACAAGTGAAATCATAAAAAAATCA
>JALRJW010000145.1 GCA_023268955.1 Aliarcobacter sp.
TCTTGATTTTTCTCATAAAATCAGCATCTGTTAAAATTGAATCATCTATTGAAGCTTCTAAATCATGAATTTCTCTAAATTTAGTTAAGAACCAAGGATCAATTTTTGATAATTCAAAAATATCTTCATTTGTAAGACCATGTCTCATACCATCCATTAAGTATCTTAATCTATCAGCATTTGGTCTTCTAATCTCTTTTTTAATTAATTCCATATCATCACTGATTGGGTCAAATCCAACTAATCCAGTTTCCATAGAACATAATGCTTTTTGAACAGATTCATTGAAAGTTCTACCAATAGCCATAGCTTCACCAACTGATTTCATTCCAGTTGTAAGTGTAGAATCTGCTTTAGGGAATTTTTCAAAAGTAAATCTTGGAACTTTAGTAACGATATAGTCAATTACTGGTTCAAATGAAGCAGCAGTTCCTGTAATATCATTTGTAATTTCATCTAATGTAAATCCAACAGCAAGTAAAGTTGCAACTTTAGCAATAGGATAACCAGTTGCTTTTGAAGCTAAGGCAGAAGATCTTGAAACCCTTGGGTTCATTTCAATAACAATCATTCTTCCAGTATTTGGACAAATTGAGAACTGAACGTTTGAACCTCCTGTATCAACACCGATTTCTCTAAGAATTGCAAAAGATGCATTTCTCATATCTTGATACTCTTTATCTGTTAAAGTAAGTGCAGGTGCAACTGTAATAGAATCACCTGTGTGAACACCCATTGGGTCTAAGTTTTCAATAGAACATACAATAATACAGTTATCTTTGTGGTCTCTGATAACTTCCATTTCGTACTCTTTCCAACCAAGCATAGATTCCATAATCTCAATTTCATTGATTGGAGAAGCTTCAATACCAGCTTCAGCAAGTTTTTTAAACTCTTCCATATTATAAGCAACACCAGAACCACCACCAGCTAATGTAAATGATGCTCTAGAAATTACAGGGAAACCAATCTCTTTTGCTTTTGTAATTGCTTCTTCAACAGTATAAGCATTTGCACTTTTAGGTAAGTCCATACCTATTTTTATCATTGCTTCATTAAATAAATGTCTATCTTCACCTTTTTTGATAGCTTCAGGATTAGCACCTAAAAAATGAATACCTTCTAACATACCTTTGTCATACATAGATGTTGCAACATTAAGAGCAGTTTGTCCACCCATAGTTGGTAAAATAGCATCAATATTTTCTCTTTTGATAATCTTTGCAACAACTTCTTCAGTAATAGGCTCAATGTAAGTTCTATCAGCAAACTCAGGATCTGTCATAATAGTAGCTGGATTTGAATTGATTAAAACAACTCTGTATCCTAATTCTTTAAGTGTTTTCGTAGCTTGTGTTCCAGAATAGTCAAACTCACAGGCTTGACCAATTACAATCGGTCCAGAACCAATAAGTAAAATAGATTTTATATCTTCTCTTTTTGGCATAAAATTTCCCCACGTTCATATTTGTAAATTTGGATATGATATTCAAAAAGTGCTTAAAATCTAGTTATACGAGAAAAGTTGCAACAACTTTTTTTAAAAGTTGTTACTTAGTTGGAAGATTAAATTTTTTAGTCTCTAAAACACCATCAGCATCAAAAGCTAAATAGTACAAAATATCTTTTTTTACAGTTAATCCTGCTAAATATCTTAAAGCTAAATTTGCTTGAAGTGAAGCTATGTGCATAACAATTGGACAAGCAATTCCATTTGGTTTTCTATCATTTATTTGAAATACTGCTTCATAAGATGCTTTATCAAAAAAACAAACTTGTCCATGGAACTCTTCAACGCTTCCATAAATCCAAGGTTGATTTTTTTTCATGCAATACTCGTTTATAGCTGCCCTACTTGGAAGATTATCAGTTGCATCGATAATTAAATCAAACTCTAAATTCTTTAAAGCAAACTCTTCAAATCCTTCAACATAAGCAGTAACTTTAACAAAAGGACATCTTGATTCAACAAGCTCTTTTAAAACCTCAGCCTTTGGTTTTCCATCATCACCAACTTTAAATCCAATTTGTCTGTGAATATTATGAACTCCAACTTCATCAAAATCAACTAAAGTAATTTCCCCTATTCCTGAAGCTCCTAAAGCTATAGCTAAAGAACAACCTAATCCACCACTTCCTATAATTGCTATTTTTTTATTTTGCAAAGAGTCTTGAGTTTCTTGTCCCCAAAGTTTTATTTGTCTATTAAAATATTCATTAAATTCTTCATTCATCATATAATCCTTAGTAAATAAGTATAGTTTTATTGAATTTTACAAAAGAATGATAGCATAATATTTTTAAATTTATTTGACTTGGGTTAATTTTATTCTTGATTAATTTTATTGATTTTAATTATACTGAGACTTTGGAAAGTTTTTAGGCATAAAAAAAGGGCACCTTTTCAGTACCCCTGCCATCGGCGAGCCCGTTACAAGTGCAACCGCCCAAATTCTTTATGGAGGAATTATATAAAAATCAAGAAAAAAAATCAAGAAAAATGAAACATATCTTGAACTTTTTTTAAAATTAAATGTTTTAATGTTTTATTAATGTACTTCTTCTGAACTTTTATAATTCTAGATTTATCTACAAATCTAAGTTGATCAAGCTTAATTGTACTCTTTTTGATTAAATTTAAACCAAAATCATTTTTTTCTAACACGATATTTACATTAAGGTAGTCATCATCTCTATCTTTGTATTCTGTAATAGGTACAACAGCAACTATTTTATTAACTTTATTAGTTAATAGAAAAGCCATGTGAAGATATGAAAACTCATGTAAAAGATTTAAACCATGAGGACAATCATCTAAAGAAAAACATTCCTCTTTTAATTGTTTTTGCATTTTCTTTAAAAATATATGTTTTGTCTCGCCAAACTCTACCCAAACTAAAGAGCCAATTTCTATATCATAAAGTTTTATTTTTTTATTAAACATTTTCATAAATCACCCTCTTCATTTTTGTACTTCACTTAGATGATTATGTACTACTAAAATACTTGTTTGATTGAGTTCCAGTTATTACAACTGTTTTGATTGTCAGACATAAACTTCTCCATATAATGAAAAAGTTTATCTAAATTTATTTTATAATATTATTAATTATTAGTTTTGTTTTCTATATTAAAAACTAATTTTGCTTCATAAAGTAGTTTTTGAGCAACTTCAAGCTCTTTCATACCTTTTTTGTAGTTTTCCATACTATCTGTTAAAGTAATATCTGGATTTGATAACTTTTCTAAAATCTCTTTTGCATTTTTAATTTTATCTTCAAATACTAATTTTTCTTCAATTTCTTTGCTCATATTTTTCCTTCTAATATATCCACAACATAATCTTCAAACTTCTCAACTTCAACCAAAAATGAATCATGTCCTGATTGCGAATCAATTTTTTTATAAGTTACTTGCTCTTTTTTACCTATTTTAATCATAATATCTCTGATTTCTTCCATCTCTTCAGGGAAAAATAACATATCATCTTCAAATGATATTAAATGAAGTTTCCCGTTTACTTTTTCAAAAGAGTCTTCTACTTTATCTTTATTTCTTCCAACATCAAAAATATTCATTGTTTTACAGACATATAAATATGATAAAGGGTCAAAAGTTTTTGGAAAGTTAAAAGCATTGTATTCTAAATACTTTTCTACTTCAAAATTACCAAATAATTCATATAAACCATCTTGTTCAGAATAGTCTCTTCCAAATTTTCTATTGAAAAGTTTTGGACTTAAATAAGCATTTAATCCAGCCATTCTACCAACAGCAAGACCAACTAAACCATTTGCTTTAATATCATCTTTATCATACATCCCATCTTTGAAATCAGGATCTCTTTTGATTGCTTCAATTGCTATTTTATTTACAGCAATTGCCCAAGGTCTAGTATAAGCTGTAGTTGCCATAGCTATATAGTGTGTTGCAAAATTTGGTTGTTCAATTGCATAACACAATGTTTGCATTCCACCCATACTTCCACCTACAACAGCTACAGCTTTTTTAATACCTAATCTGTCGTATAGTCTCATTTGAGCTTTTACAACATCTGATATAGCTAAAACAGGGAATCTAAATCTATACTCTTTTTTAGTGCTTGGGTCAATGCTTAATGGATTTGTTGAACCAAATGAACTACCTAAAGAATTTGAACAAATTACAAAATATTTTGTAGTGTCAATTGCTTTACCATCACCTATAAATTTATTCCACCATCCTGGTTTCGCTTCATTTGCATATCTTCCCGCTGCGTGATGTGAACCTGATAAAGCATGACATATTACAATTACATTTGATTTGTCTTCATTTAACTCACCATATGTCTCATACACAAGTTCAAACTCTTCAAGAATTCTCCCACTTTCAAGATGCAATGGCTCATTAAATTTTTCAACTTTTGTTTCTATTTTCAAATTAAATCCATAGGTTATATTATTTTTCGTATATTATCTAAACTTCAATTACAGTTGCTTTTACTAAACAGTTTTTTTAAGCCTCATATAACTCTTCTACACTTGTTTTCATAATATTTTGCCAAGTAGCATCAGGACTCCATTGCTCAAATATACTTAAATCAACCTCATCAAATGGTGTTTTTAACACATATTTATGGTAAACATACATAAATGCTGTTGCTCTGTAATTTAAAGCACAATGAACCCAAACTTTATTTGCACCAAGTGATTGCAAAATATTTACAAAAAGTTTAAGATCACTTAATTTTGGTTCTTCAAAATTAACAGGAATATGAAAATAAGCCATTCCTAAAGATGTGACAACCTTGTCTTCATTTTCAATTGCATTGCTTGAATCATGTAAAGCTAAATTAATAACAGCATCATATTCTAGATTTTTTATATCTTTAAACTGCTCAATTGTAGGTTGACCTGATGTTGCTATTAATTCATTGATTTGTATATGATTTAAAATTTCATTCATTATTGCTCCTAAAGAGTTTATTATAGCATTTATTGACCTTTTGATATAATTGCCAAAAATTAATGCAAATATATTAGGAAAATAAAATGGATTACATAAAAGAACTGCAAGAACTACTAAAAACAGATGTTTTAGTTGAAGTAAATGAAAATATTAAAGACTTAGAAAATGAATTAGCAAAGAAAAAAAACAAAGCTTTAAAAGATGAATTAGATTATATGAAACAAGTAAAGCTTTATTTTGATGAAGTTTTAGTTGATATTGAGAAAAATATTTTAACTCAAGAGCAAGCTTTAGATATCTTAGAAGGTTTAGAAGATATGAAAGCTGAAAATCAAGAGATATAAGGATATTTATGGAAATTAAATTCTCAAAATCAATTGATGCAAAAAAAGCTTATGAACTTGTAACTTCTCTTCAAGCTCATTTTGTAAATAAACTAAATGAATTATCAAAAAATCTTGGTGAAAACAAAGAGTTTGAAGAAGTTTTATGGCAAAGGGATGAAGGAATTCATGGTGGTGGAAATAGATTTGAAGCTAGAGATGAACTTTTGTTTAACACAGGAAGTGTAAATGTTTCTCAAGTTCATTATGATGATGAACCAAATAAAAGATTAAAATCAGCAAGTGCTATTTCTACAATTATTCATCCAAAAAATCCAAATGTTCCTTCTATGCACATGCACATTAGTTTCACTGAAATTCAAGATGAACAATCATACTTTAGAATAATGGCTGACTTAAATCCAGCGATTTTATATGAAGAAGACAAAGATAAATTTACTTGCACAATTGCAAATTTTGCAGGTAATAACTATGAAGAAGGAACAGCTCAAGGTGATAAATACTTTAATATTCCTGCTTTAAATAGACACAGAGGTGTTGTACATTTTTATTTAGAAAATTATAAAACTCAAAATAAAGATAATGATTTTAAATATGCTTATGATTTTGGTATTGGAATTATAAATACATATATCAATATTATTGAAATTGCTATAAAGCAAAGAACTGCTTTTAGTGTTCATGATATTAAAGAACAACTGGCTTACCATACTTTATACTTATTTCAAGTTTTAACACTTGATAGAGGAACTACATCTGGACTTTTAGTTCATAATCAAAATGATGAAGGAATTATGGGTTCACTTCCAAGGTATGTGGATAAAAATCTTTTAGCTTCTTGGGAAAAACTTGTTCCATCTCCACAAGATGAACTTGTAAAAAAATTAGTTGAAGCAATTCCTTCAAATGGTTTAATAGATGTAGAAACAAAGATTAAATTAGCAAGTGTTGTTAGAGAACATTATAAAACTTATCCAGAAAGTTTAAAATATCAAGCAAGTGGAAATACAATTCCTACTACTGTTGATAATCATAAAAAATAATAGTAAAAAGGTAATTATATAAAATGAAAATACTAAAATCAGCTCTTTTAATCACAGCACTTACTTTTTGCTCAAGTGCTTTAGCGAAAGAAAAAGTGTATAAATTAACTATGGCTACAACATGGGGACCAACACTTTCCCCACTTATTGATTCAGCGCAAAATATGGCCAAATATGCAAATGAAATGTCAAATGGACAATTAGAAATTAGAATTGATGCAGCAAATAAACACAAAGCTCCTTTAGGTGTTTTTGATATGGTAAAAGGTGGCCAATATGATATGGGTCATAGTGCTTCTTATTATTGGAAAGGTAAAGATATAAATACTTTGCCTTTTACTTCTATGCCATTTGGTTTAACTAGCCCTGAACAATACTCATGGTTTTACTATGGTGGTGGTTTAGAGTTAATGCAAAAAGCATATGAAAAACATAATGTATTGTCTTTTCCTGGAGGAAGCACTGGTGTTCAAATGGGTGGATGGTTTAAAAAAGAGATTATCGATGAAGGTATTGTGATTTGGTATCCCAAAGGTCAAAGTTATACAGGGGATGATTTAGTAGAATTTCATGTTCATGGAAGCAAAGCTGTTATTAATAAATTTTTAAATGAATTATCGTTAAGAGCAGATTGTCAATTAGCAGAGCCAGGTGAATTTACTAAGCAAGCTTTTTTAAATAATAAAATTAATTTGTATGAAGCTGAAAGCATAGCTGATTTATTAAATGCTGAAACAGAAGGACAGAGAGTTCAAGCTCTAAGATTAAAAAATAGTTCCCCTTTGTTTATGAAATGGAGAGAGAGAATCTTAGATGTTATGAGCAAATGTGAGGCAGCCATAGATTTTTCCGAGGAGGACTTGCCACCAACAGTTCTATGGCCGCCATTTAAAGACAAAAATCTTTTATTACTAGAGAAAAAACTCTTAAACCACATTAATA
>JALRJW010000147.1 GCA_023268955.1 Aliarcobacter sp.
TACAATTGCTGCCATTTCAATTGGTATTGGGGTTGATGATACAATTCACTATATTCATAGATTTAAAGAAGAGTTTAAACATGACCATAGTTATGAAAATGCAATGATAAGAGCCCATAAATCAATTGGATATGCTATGTATTATACTTCAGTAGTTATTATGATTGGTTTTTCTATTTTAGTTTTATCAAATCTAATCCCTACAATTTACTTTGGATTATTAACAGTAGTTGTTATGTTTAGTTTACTTGCATCAGCTTTAGTTTTACTTCCTAGATTAATGATTATTTTAAAACCATATGAAAGATTAAGAAAATGAAAATAGCTATTTACTGCGGTTCATCTTTAGGAAATAGTGATATATTTAAAGATGAAGCATTAAAAGTTGTATCATGTTTAAAAAGAAATAATGCTTCAATTGTTTATGGTGGTTCAGAATCTGGAATAATGGGAATAATTTCAAATGAAGCCTTAAGACTAAATATGGATGTAATTGGTGTTATCACAAATAGATTAGCCCTACTAGAAAAAGAAAACAAAAATCTTGGCACAATAATTAAAGTTGATACAATAAGACAAAGAAAACAAGCTATGCTTGAGCAAAGCGATGCTTTTTTAGTACTTCCAGGTGGATATGGGACTTTTGATGAAATATTTGAAGTTATAACTTTAATCCAAATTGGTGAGATAAATAAACCCTGTGCTTTTTTAAATGTAAATAACTATTATGATAAATTAAAAGAGTTTTTATATTCGTGTGTTGAGAATGGATTTATTGCACAAAGATTTGTTGATATGTTAGTTTTTGAAAATGACATAGAAAAAATATATTCTCATTTTGTGAATTATAAAAAAGTAAAAGCTAAATGGGAGTAAATTAGGATAATTTTAGTCTTATTTACTTATCGTTAACTATTTATTTAATAAATGTTAATTACAGAAGTTTATAATTGTTACATGATTTAAGCAAAGACTTAATCATTTGAATAATTTTTAATTTATCTCTCCCAAGAATAATACAAAATACAAGTCATTTTTAAAAGGGGCTCTCCTTCCCCTTTTATATTTCAAATCTAATTTCTCAATAGGCTTATTTAATATGAAAAAATACATTTTATTTGATAATGATGGTGTTTTAGTTGAAACTGAAGAACTATATTTTAAAGCTAGTAAAAGAGCTTTAAAAGAGTTTTTTGATGTTGATGTAAGCTTTGAACACTATATGAAACTTATGACTGATGGAAATGGTGTATGGTTAGCAGCACCAAATGCTACACAAGATGAGATAGTTATTGCAAGAAATAAAAGGGATGAATATTATCAAGAGTTCCTTAAAAGTGAAAATTTAGCTATTGATGGTGTACTTGAGATTTTAGAAAAACTTAGCAAAAAATATAAAATGGGAATTGTAACTACTTCAAGAAGAGTTGATTTTGAACTAATTCATGCAAATAGTGGAATCACTAATTTTATGGAGTTTGTATTATGTGTTGAGGATTATAAAAGAGCTAAACCCTACCCTGACCCATATTTAAAAGGATTAAAACTTTTTAATGCTAAAAAAGAAGAAACTGTAATTGTTGAAGATTCTCAAAGGGGACTTATTTCTGCAAATCAAGCAAATATTGACTGTATAATTGTTCATAATGAGTTTACAAAAACTCAAGATTTTTCAACAGCCCAAGGCTTTATCAAAAATTTAAATGATTTAGAAGAAATTTTACAAAAAGAGTTTTAATTAGTTTAAAACAAAAAGCAATAAATTGCTTTTTGTTTTGCATGATTTATTTATACAATAAAGCTTGCTGAATATAATCTTCAATAACTTCAGGTTTCGTTTCACCAATAAATTTTTTGATTAAAACTCCACCTTTTGTATACATAAACATTTCAGGAACTTTTTGTACATCATTAACTTCTTTAGCAACTTTTAAATTTTCATCACCATAAGTAATCATGTAATTAATTCCATTTTGTTTTTTAAACTCTATCATCTCTTCTTTTGTTTTTTCATCTTTAAACAAAACAGAAATAATTTGTAAGTCATCTTTGTATTTTTCTTGAAGAGCAATCAAATATGGAATCTCTTTAATACAAGGTGGGCACCACGTAGCAAATATATTTAAAAATACAACTTTTTTATCTTTAAAATCTTTGAAATCAACTCCATACTCTTTAGTAGTTAGTTCTATAGATTTATTTTCTAATGTTGTTAATTTAAATGTTTTTTCTTCATATGGTTTTGCTGTTGCAAATGCTGTAGAATCTACATCATCTCCACAACCTGTAAAGAAAATTGAAAACGTGGCAAAAAGTGCAAGTAAAATTTTTTTCATTTTTTATCCTATTTTTGAAAGTTTTTGAATTATTTGTTTTGCTTCTATTTCATCAAAAAATAGATTCATAGATAATTCATGATTAATTTGTTTAAGTAATTTTATTTTTTCATAAGTTAAATTTTCTTTATTTGAAGAGTGTTTTAAAACTAAATCTTTCATTTTTGTTTCATAGTTTTCTATAATCTCTTCTTTTTTAACAGCCTTTGATTTATTTACAGTTTGAACTGAAAAAAAACTATTTTTTAAATATATCAAAACAAAAACAAACAGTATTGCTAAGACAATTAATATTAAAGCTTCCAAAATAACTAACTACTTATTTTTGTTTGCAATTTGTTTAGCTTCATTTGCAATAAATTCAGCTCGTCTAGCTATTTCAAGGGCTTGTGCTATTGCTTTGTTGTTATCTTTTTGGTTTTCAAGTTTTTCAATTCTCTCTAACACATTTCTGTAGTGAATATGTCCTATAGTTTCAAGAACTCTAGGAGCATCTAGAATCTTTTTGATTAAAGCTAAATCAGACCAATTAAATGTAAATTTATTGTCTAAGTAGTTTTTATAATCATCATTGATTTTTGTTTCATTTGCTATGAATGCTAAATCTAAATCAATATCATCAAATTTGTTAAAAATTTCAAAATTAAGTTGTTGCAAGTGTATTGAGTTATTTAATTTTCTTAAATAGTTGTAAACTTCACTTTTTTGGTCATTATCAAAATAAAATTTTAGAACTTTTGCTGAAATTCTAGATTCTTCATTTTCAAATAATTGTTTAATTTTGTTGTTTATAAAATCAAAAAACTCTTTACTGTCATCTTTTGTAAGCTCTTTTGCAAAAGCATTGATTTTAACATTAAATTCAAATGACAATCTAGATATTTCTGATTTTAAAAGCATTAAAATATCCATTTTATCACTGCTAGTATTACTGTATTTTAAAATCTTTTTAACATTTTTAATATCATTTTCACTAAATGCACATGATAAAATATAGTTTTTGATTTCATTTAAAAGGTTTATATTTAAAAGTGATTTTGATTTTTCATTGAAAAATGCATTTAACTCTGGAATATTGTATTTAGATGATAATGAATCTAATCTTGAAAACTTTGAAGAGATATTTACATAACAATCAATTTTTTTAGAAATATCAAAATCTTTAATTAATGCTAATTCTTGAGAAAGAATTAATTCTTTGTTTTCATTGATACTTTGAGCTAATTTTTGCCCTCTTTTAGGCAATTCAATTATTAATTGCTCTAAATTTTTATCAAAATTGTCAAATGATTTTTCACTAACAATATTATTAGAAAGTTTAACTGCACTTTTTATTTTCACATCTCTTCTAACAAAATAGAAAACTACAATAAAAATCACTAAAAAAAGAAAGAAAACAGAATAAACACCTTGAGGTGTTTGCTCATAAACTACACTTAAATCATAGTTATTTTGAGCAGCAATAGTAAAGAACTCTTTAATATTATTAAAAAAATCCATGTAAATCCTTGTAACTAAATATGATTTTAGTATACTAAGATTTACATAATAAAAATAAATTAATCTATGTTAATTTTCAACAGATAAAAAATTTGTTTAGTTTTTTCTCTGAAATATTAAGCACCACCGCCAATTTCAGAACTTAATTCAGCATGAATTTTACTTCTTGGAATAGAATCAGCTAAAGCAACAGATTCATTTAAAGCTTTGAAAAACTCTTCTATATTTTCATAAGGAATATCAATTTCAGATACCTTGTCAGTTCCATTTGAATATATTCCTATATTTACAACAGGGCTACTATATTCACCATATGGTTTTTCTACATGTTGGATTTTAATAACATCATTTGAACTGTGAGCTAACTTAAAACATTTAACTTCATATTTTGACATTGGCATAATATACTCCTTAATATAAATTTTATATCATTCTATCATAGAAACATAGCATTAAAGAAATCATTTTGAAAATAACTACAATAAATTTATTCCAATTTTGCAATCCAAATTTTTCTTACTATACAAAAAAAGAGAAATTTAAAAAAGAGGATTGGCATAAAAAAATCACTTGGCTTAATGAAAAAATCAATAAACTCAATAGCGATATAATAGTCTTTCAAGAAGTTTTTTCATATGAAGATTTAAAGGAAATTTGTACTAACAATGCACTAAAATACTTCTGCATAGTTGATGAACCCCAATTACAAAACAAAACTTATCAAACATGTGTTGTTGCCCTTGCAAGTAAATATCCAATAATTGAAATACAAAATATAAATCATGATAAAAATTTCTCTTTTGCAAGAAAACCAATTAAAGCAAAAATCAAAATTAAAAATGAAGAACTAATTGTTTACGCTGTTCACTTAAAATCAAACAGATTAAATGAATTTGAACATAAATTTACAATAAATTCATCTTTTGAAGAAAAATTCACTAAAAACAATTCTAGTTTAAACAATAAAACCTCAGCGTTGTTTCAAAGATTTAATGAAGTTAAATATCTTAATGAAGATATAAATGAAAGTTTAAAAACAAACAAAAATATAATCATAGCTGGTGATTTCAATGATAAACTATATAGCTTTTGCTTAGAAATTTTAAAATCAAATGATTATTTACAAGAGATTTTAAACTACGAAAAATCTACTAAAATCAAAACCAATTACAAATCTATACTTTTTGATGCCTATGAAATATTTTCTAAAAATGATTATAAAAATAGAAAATATACATCATACTTTTTAAGCGTTGGAAATGTAATTGATTTTATTTTACTTAGTGAAAATCTAAAAAATATCACTGATTACAAAGTTGATGATGAACATTTAAAAGATAATAAAAAAGTGAGATTGTTGTCAGTAGGAAAACTTTTTGCAGAAGCAATTCGCAGAGTTCACCATGACGAATCCATCTCAGTATTGTTTGAGTAAAAAATGTATATATTTTCCGAAGAAGAAACAAAAAATTATTCAAGTTTTGCACCAATTTTGAAGTGGTGGCTCATTTTTTGCGTGACACTCATAAGTTTTTTCAGTGCATCTTACTTTTTTTCTTTGCACTTGCACTTGTGGGAGTCAGATGCTACAAAAATTTCTTTCATTATTCTGACAGTTTTTGTTTTTTCTTCAGCGTGGGTTGGAAAAATCACTTACGATGGACAGGGTAACCAAAATGTTGGATGGTTTATCGCAGAAAGTTTACTTGGTTTGGGAATGATTGGGACAGTGACAGGTTTTTTGCTGATGTTGGGAAGCGCATTTGAAAATATTGACGTATCCAACACAGAAACTTTACAAAATGCTCTAACGCAGATGGCTTTAGGAATGTCTACTGCTCTTTATACCACACTTATTGGATTAATTTGCTCATTAATACTGAAAATACAGTTA
>JALRJW010000185.1 GCA_023268955.1 Aliarcobacter sp.
AGGTAAAACTAACCCTCAATTTTTAGTTGAAGAAATCGTAAATTTATAAAACTAATCTTGGTCTTAATACAGGCCTATTTTCATTATCTTCTAACTTTATAACCTCATCTGTTAAGTTTATACTTTTTGAGGTTGATCTAATCAAATTACCTGTTTTCATATCAATTAATTTTAAATACAAAATCAGTTGTCTTTGAGTTATTGCATAAGTTCCAGCTAAAATATAAGATTTATTAATCCCATCTTTGTTAATATCGTTAAAATCTCTTGATAAAGTCCTAAATCCTGTATCATTTAATTTCAAATATTTTGAATACTCTATCTCTTTAATATTTAAGTCATATTTCTGAGTTACATATGATTTAATTTCTGAAGATAGAAAAAATCCAAGTTGAGATGTTACCTCAAGATTTTTAATATTTACAAAATCAGAAACATAAATAACTTTTTTTGATTTTGAAATTATTGATTCAATATCACTATGCATATCATCAACTAAATCTTTAGCTAATTTATTAAAATCAGTAACATTCGTAGATAGAACATACTTTGTTTTATAATAGTCAGGATATTCATTTACACATCCTGAAAAAATCGAAATTATGAAAGCCAATGGCATTAGTATTAAAATATTTTTCTTCATCTATTTATTCACTATTCCCATTGAATCATTTGACGAGCACAAATCCACTAATTGACAGTCATCAAAATAGTAAACTACTTTAGCTGTAGATAATACTTCTGCTGTAATAGAGTTTAGCAATCTAATATTTATAACCACATTATCATATTCAAATTTTGAATATGTACCAACTAAAATATTAACATCTCCATGTTTTTCACTAATCTTTTGAATATCTCTACTTAAAAAATATTCTCCATCTGCGTTAATCGATAAATCTTTGTTTGCTCTTAAATCAACAACTTGAAATTTATTTGAATGCAAGTCGTTAATTAAACTTTCAGATATAGTTCTACCAAAATTAGAAGTTTTATTTAATGAATCTAATTTAACAATTGATGTCAAAATAATTTTTTTATTTTCAGGAACATTTTTATTAGCTATTAGCTGTTCACTCAAAGATTTAATAACCAAATCTAATTGTCTAAAACCTTCAGTTCTAACCTCTTCCTTTTCAACTTTAAAAAGTCTTTCAAAAAAATTATCAGCACTTAACGAACTTACAAAAATGCTTAAAATCAGTACCAAAGATATTTTGATTTTCATCAAATTTATTTCTCTTCAATTATTTTAATTGTTCTAGCAGGTTTACAATCATTAAAAAGTGTGCAATCATTTTCTAAACCATGTTTAAAAGTAGCCCTTGCACTTGTAATTATTTTACCAGTGATATTGTCAATTACTCTTGTATTTAAAATAACTTTTCCATATTGTCTAGAATATGTACCTACTACTACATAAGAATTTAAAACTTTCTCTTTCATTTCATGAGGTTTTCTTGTAATGAAATATTCCCCTTGATCATTAATTGAAATAGCTAATTGACCTCTGTATTCAATAATATTAAAACCTCTATTTGACATTTCATTTATTAAGCTTTCACTAACTACTCTACCAAATTCTGAAGTTTTTTTAAGATCATCAAGTCTAACAAATGAAGTTATTAAAACATGTTGAGAAGTCAATAACTTTTTATTGTTCATCATTTGAGTTGCTAATGAATTTATAGTCCCCTCTAATGTATCTTGAGTAGTAACATGTATAGAATTATCATTAGCTATTTTCATGTATTGTTTATCTACTTGCACTTTATGATTAGCAAATTCTAAATTTTTGTCATTGAAACTTTTATCTTCTTGAACTTTTTTATGTTCAACATTTTGATTTTCTATGTTATTGCAACCATTATATTGAATAGAAAAACATCCAGAAAAAACAACTAAAATTGCCCCAGTTATTAAAACTTTTAAAATACCACCAATCATCAACTTCCCTTTGTGCATAATTCCTTAAATTTTATTTAAAGTAAGCTTACATAATCTTGAATATAACCAAAAAATAATATATTCATTTAATGTTTTTTATAAAGATTTCTTTGGATAAAATATAAAACTATAAATTTTACAAGTTTTTAAAGGAAATTATATGTCTAAAAAAATTTTAATTCCTATTTCAAATGGTTTTGAAGAAATTGAAGCAATAAGTGTTATTGATATTTGTAGACGTGCAGGTATTGAAGTTACAATTGCTGCAGTAGAAGATATTTTAACTATTGGTGCTCACAATGTAAAAATTACTGCAGATACTATGATAACAGATGTTAAATCAAGTGATTTTGATATGATAGTTCTTCCAGGTGGACTTCCAAATGCTTTTACTCTAGCAGATAATGAAACTGTTCAAAAACTTTTAAAAGAGTTTAAATCTCAAAATAAAGAAATTGGTGCCATTTGTGCTGCACCTTTTGCTTTGCATAAAGCAGAAGTACTAAATGAAAACTATACTTGCTATCCTTCTTTTGAAAAAAAGATTAAAGATAGTGGCTACCAAAATGATAAAGATTTCATAATTGATGGAAAAGTAATCACATCAAGGGGACCAGGAACTGCATCAGTATTTGGTCTTGAAATTGTAAGAATTTTATGTGGTGATGAAGTTTCAAACAATGTAAAATCAGGAATGTTACTTTAATCATGTCTCAAATTCCTCAATTCACTCACCTACACCTTCATACAGAATATTCGCTTTTAGATGGAGCCAATAAAATTAAGCCTTTAGCAAAAAAAGTAAAAGCTATGGGGATGACCAGTGTTGCTATGACAGACCATGGAAACATGTTTGGAGCTATTGATTTTTACAATGCAATGAGAGCTGAAGGCATCAAGCCAATTATTGGAATGGAAGCTTATATTCATAACTCTGAAGAGATGGATGATAAATCTCATAGACAAAGATTTCACTTATGTTTATATGCTAAAAATGATGTTGGCTATAAAAATCTAATGTTTTTATCAAGTCAAGCATATATGCATGGTTTTTACTACTATCCTAGAATTACTAAAAAACTTTTAAGGGAAAATTCTGAAGGTTTAGTTTGTAGTGCTGCTTGTTTACAAGGGGAAATTAATTGGCATTTAAATCTTCAAAATGAAAGAAATGTAAAAAATGGTGCAAAAGGTTATGAAAGAGCAAAAGAGATAGCTTTAGAGTACAAAGAGATTTTTGGAGATGACTTTTATTTAGAGATTATGAGACATGGAATTGGAGATCAACATTTTGTTGATGATCAAATCTTAAGAATCTCTAAAGAAACAGGAATAAAAGTTGTTGCTACAAACGATACTCACTATTTAGAACAAAAAGATGCTGATGCCCATGAAGCATTTATGTGTATAGCAATGAATAAACTTTATGATGATCCAAATAGGCTAAGACACTCAGTTCATGAGTTTTATTTAAAATCGCCAGAACAAATTTCTAAACTATATGCTGATATACCTGAAGCAATACAAGCTACTCAAGAGATTGCTGATAAATGTAATTTAGAAATAAAATTAGGAAATCCAACACCTCCAAACTTTAAATTTACAAGAGATAAATTAAATGAAGCAAATATTGAAATACCTGAACCAGAATTTGAATATTCATTAGAAAATGATAAAAAACTATTTATTCATGAGTGTTGGAAAGGTTTAGAAGATAGACTTTTGCATGTAAAACCTGAGCATCATCAAGAGTACAAAGATAGACTTCAAGTTGAAATTGACATCATTAACAACATGAAATTCCCAGGATATATGCTTATTGTTTGGGATTTCGTTAGAGTTGCAAAGGAAATGAAAATACCTGTTGGACCAGGAAGGGGTTCAGCTGCTGGAAGTTTAGTTGCATTTTCTCTAAAAATTACTGATATCGACCCTATTCCTTATGGACTTCTTTTTGAAAGATTCCTAAATCCAGAAAGAATTTCAATGCCTGATATTGATATGGACTTCTGTCAAAGTAGAAGGGGTGAAATTATTGATTATGTTGTTCAACAATATGGTCGTGCTAACGTTGCTCAAATCATCACTTTTGGTAAGCTTTTAGCAAAAGGGGTTATTAGAGACGTAGCAAGAGTTCTTGATATGCCTTATTCAAAAGCTGATGCCATGGCAAAACTAATTCCTGATGAATTAGGAATTAATCTTACCTCATCTTATGAAAAAGAGCCTAAAATCAAAGAGCTTTGTGATTCTGATCCACAAGCAGCACGTGTATGGGAATATGCTTTAGCTTTAGAAGGATTAAATAGAAATGCCGGTACTCACGCAGCGGGTGTTGTTATTTCAAATGAACCTTTATGGAAAAAAACTCCACTTTTTAAACCTTCAGGCCTTGATACCCTAGCTACGCAATACAACGGTAAATATGTTGAAGATGTAGACCTTATCAAATTCGACTTCTTAGGTTTAAAAACCCTAACAGTTATTGAAGAAGCTAATAAATTAATTGAAAAAAGACACGGGAAACGTGTAGATTTCTTAACAACCGATGTAAATGACAAAGGTGTTTATGACCTTATTCAAACGGGAAATACAATTGGATTATTCCAAATAGAGTCTGATGGTATGCAAGATTTATGTAAAAGACTTAAACCATCAAACTTTGAGGATATTATCGCCGTACTTGCTTTATATAGACCAGGACCAATGGAATCAGGGATGCTTGATGACTTTATTGAGAGAAAACATGGTAGAGCTAAAATTGATTATTTCTATGATGAACTTGAACAACCATTAAAACCAATACTTGAAAATACATACGGTGTTATTGTTTATCAAGAGCAAGTTATGCAAATCGTGCAAAGTATTGGTGGCTTCTCACTTGGTGGTGCGGACCTTGTAAGAAGGGCAATGGGTAAAAAAATCAAAGAGGAAATGGATAGACTTAAAGGTGAATTTGCTGATGGTGCTCAAAAGAAAGGCTACACAAGAGCTTATGTAGAAGAGCTGTTTGACCTGATTGTAAAATTTGCTGGATATGGATTTAATAAATCTCACTCAGCAGCATACGCCCTTGTAACATTCTATACTTCATATTTAAAAAAATACTATCCAGCTGAATTTATGGCAGCACTTTTAACTTTAGAAAAAGATAATACAGATAAAGTTGTTAAGTATGTAGATGAAGTAAAAAGATTAGGACTAGACCTTTTCCCACCTGATATTAACAAATCTGACCTTGTTTTCAGTGCTAAAAAAATTGATGGACACGAAGTAGTAATGTTTGGAATGGGTGCTATAAAAGGTGCGGGAGACGTTGCTATTAACTCTATTTTAAAAGAAAGACGAGAAAATGGAGATTATAAAGATTTATCAGATTTTATTTCAAGAATTGATGGAAGTAAAGTAAACAAAAGAGTTATTGAGTCTTTAGTAAAAGCTGGAGCATTTGATAGTTTAGGTTATACAAGACGTTCAATGCTTGATCAAATTGAGCAAATAGTTGAAACTGTTCAAAAGGCTGCTCAGGCTAAGAAAATGGCAACTGGTTCTCTTTTTGGAGATAGTGAAGAATTAACTAGAGTTGAAATTGAGTTAGAAAATCTTGAAGAGTATGATTCAAAAGAGGTATTAGAACTTGAAAAAGCCTCTTTAGGTTTTTATGTATCAGGGCATCCCCTTGATAAATATAGAGATCAACTTGACCAAATAAAATATACTTTATCTTCAGAAATTGATGAAGTAGATGATGGAAGTCAAGCGTTGTTTATTGGAAAAATTGAAAATATCATTGAAAAGATCTCTAAAAAAGGAAATAAGTTTGGTATCGCTTCTGTAATGGACTTACACGGAAATATTGAGCTTATGCTTTTTGAAGATAGATTAAAAGATTTAAAAGAAAATTTTGACCTTGAAGAACCTATTGCTTTTAAAGTAAGAATCTCAAAAGATGAAAATTTCACAAGGATGAATATTTTAAAAATTGAATCTTTAGATGATGCAAAAAAAGAGAAAATAAAAGTTAAACAAAAAGAAAAAGTAGAACCACCACTTACTATTGCTTTAGAGTTTAGTAATGATGAAAGAATTATGTATAATCTTTTTGAAATAATTGCCCATAATCAAGGTAAAAGAGAGTTAAAATTCCTAATTAAATCAAAATTAGCTGATATTGAACTTGAAACAGGATTTAAAGTAACCACGGCAGTTGAAAAACTAATTGAAAATTTTCCAGGAGCTTATGTAGTAGATGAAACAGATTCTAATAACAAATGATGATGGCTTTGATGCTGATGGCATAAAACACCTAATAAAAGCACTAAGTCCACTTGCAAAAATCACAGTTGTAGCCCCTGCTAAAAACAAATCAGCATGTGGTCACTCTTTAACTTTAGATAGACCATTAAGAATGATTAATGTAAATGATGACTACTATAAAATAGACGATGCAACACCAACTGATTGTGTTTTTATTTCTATTAATAATCTTTTTAAAGATGGTTACAGACCTGATTTAGTTGTAAGTGGAATAAATATTGGCGCAAATATGGGAGAAGACATCACTTATAGTGGAACGGCTGCTGCTGCTATGGAAGCAGTTTTACACGGAATTCCAGCTATTGCTATTTCTCAAGTTTGTAGAGATAAATGTAATGATATTAAAAATGGATGGGATTTTGATTTAGCAAAGAAAACTATTTCTAAGTTAGTTAAAAAAATACTAGCAGGAGAATTTCCATTAGGTGAAAGAAAATTTCTAAATGTAAATATTCCACCTATAAAAGCTGAAGAATGTAAAGGAATAAAAATCACTAAAGCTGGATACAGAGAGTATGGTAATGACACTCACAGACACTATAATCCAAGGGGTGAAGAGTATTACTGGATTGGATTGCATCCATTAATTTGGAGAAAAAGTGAAGATGGAACTTGTGATTTTGAGGCTATTAAAAATAATTTTGTTTCAATCTCTCCAATTATGTTAGATTTAACCTCATATGATGATATAATATCGGTTCAAAATTGGTTAAAAAATTAAGGAATAACAAAAATGAACTACACAGAAGCAGTTTTATCTAATATTGATAAGCTAGTGGGAACTTTAAAACCTGAAAGGGAATTAATAGAAGTTCTAAAAAGAAAATTCACAAAAAAAGAGTTCAAAATCTTTACAGCTTTTGAAAGTGGATTAACAGTTGAAGAGATTCAAGATGATATTAAAGATGATGAAGATAGAATCAATGAAATCTACCAAGCTGCAATAAAAAAATTAAACCAAGAAAAAATCAAAAAAGAACTAATAGAAAGAGACTAATAATTTCTAAAATATACCTAATTAAAGACATAGAAATAATCTAAAGTTCTATGTCTTGCATATCTGATATAAGCTATTATTCTTCAAAGCCTATCAAAATCATACCAACAAATTTATCATCTTTATAAAATTCTGCTCTATATAAATTACCATCTTCATCAACAGAATATCTCTTTAAAATTTCATTTTTCTTCACAGTTAAGTCAAATTCATTTCTTTTATCAGAATTAACATAACCAATAATATTAAGCCTTAAACCTTCAATATTTTTTATCATAAAAGAGTTTTTAATATAAACAATCTCACCATATTTAGCAACCTTGTGTTCTGTATTATTTACTATTATATTGATATCATTATCATTATCTATAAATTTCAAATAATCAGGTTTTAAAGTAGCAAGTTGTCTATTACCATAATGAATTACAAATTTACCATCGTCTTTAATTACAGTCATTAAAGGATTAGATGCTATAAATTCAATATCTTCATCCTTTGGCATAGGAAAATAACTTAACATACCTCTGATTTGTCCTAGCGGTAATTTAATCTTATTCCCATGAAAAGTAATATAAATATCATTATCAATTATATTTTTAATAGCCATAGGAGTTAAATCAAATTTTCTTTCAAAATCAATACCCATAATTTTCATATACTCTTCTATTGCTAATAAATGATAGTAGATTCTTTCATGAAGATCTAGTTCTTTACTAGCTTCATTTGCATAAGCAGCTTTTCCATTATTAATTGCAAAAAAAGTAAGAGATTTTTCCATCTCTTTATCGCCCATTCGGGTATTTGTATTTTTAATATGGTACTTATGTTCTTCTGATAAAAGATTTTTATTTATATTATTAACAACTTTTGAAGATATTTCTTTAAGTTCACCGTATTTATCTACATTAAGAATTTCTTGGTCAATTATAGAACATTGTCCCCATCGATAAGGAGAAAAAAGATTATTAATATGTTTTTCTCTGTAATAACCGCTACCATCATGTAAATTCAGAATTAACTTTACTTCAGGAGAAACAATATGGTTCTTAATTTTCATTATTGATTGATAATCTGCATCATCTTTTGAAATGTTTGCAAACTTTCTATTCATATCCCCAAAAGAACCCCTATTTCTTTTAATTATTGAATAAAAATTTAGATTAGGAACGACCCAAACTGAACCCTTCTTAATTTCATAATGTGTTGTAATCAAGGAAGCTGACATGAAACCACCTGGTTCATCTCCTTGTATTCCCCCAATAATCAAAAGTGTATTATTATCTTGGAAACCTTTTTTTATAAAACTAAAGTCAAAACTATTAGTAACAGCAAAAAGATTTAGATTTAATATCGTAATAAAAAAAAGAATGATTTTCATAATTTATTACAATACCATCTTTATATCTTTATGATCACCAAGCATTTTATGGTACTCTTTTCTCTCTTCTTCATTATGAACAATTAAATCAAGATTGTAACTTTTAAATTTACCTTTTTTACTACTTCTTGATTCAATCACTGTGTGTTCTTTTTTAACAACTTCTTTTACAGTTTGTTTGATGTTTACAGTTTCAAGAACAATTAATTTATAACTCCATGAACATGGATATTCTAATTCTAATTTATGATTATTTAAATCTATCATTTTAGATCTCCTCTCTTTTAAAATCTCCAGATTTTCCACCTGATTTTTCTTCTAATTGAATATTAGAAATTACCATTGATTTATCAATTGCTTTTACCATATCATAAATAGTTAGCAATCCTAAAGAAACACCTGTTAATGCTTCCATCTCTACACCTGTTTGGCCATTTAACTTAACTGTAACTATTAATTTAAATCCAGGTAACGCAGGTAATTCTTCAACATCACAATTAATTCCTGTCAAAAGTAATGGATGACACATAGGTATTAAATCACTAGTTTTTTTAGCTCCCATTATTGAAGAAATAACAGCCGTTTGCAAAACTGGACCTTTTTTTACATTATTATTGATTATTGCTTCAAATGCTTCTTTTGACATTGAAATTATACCAGAAGCACTAGCAATTCTTTTAGTTTCATTTTTATTTGAAACATCTACCATCATTGGTCTATTGTTATCATCTATATGTGTTAAATTCAAATTTATATCCTTATTTACTAGTAATATTTTACAAAAGCTTTAGTTAAATTTAAATTAAGCTATTTTTAAATATAATGCAAACTTAATTTTAAAAGAAAGAGGGTGATTACATGCCTGGTATTAAAGTTAAAGATACTGAATCTTTCGATGAAGCGTATAGAAGATTTAAAAAGCAATGTGACAGAAACTTAATCGTTACTGAAACAAGAGCTAGAAGATTTTTTGAGCCTATGACTGAAAAAAGAAAGAAACAAAAAATTTCTGCTAGAAAGAAAATGCTTAAAAGACTATATATGCTTAGAAGATACGAATCTAGATTGTAATAACAACGCATATCGCTTAAAGCCTCGATTTTATCGGGGCTTTTTTTATGTCTAATTAAAATTGAATTTCAAATAATCTATCCTATATTTACCAATTATATTTATTACAGCTTTTTCTTTAGAATCTTACAAAATATTATAAGAAAATTAAATATCCAATGCCATATAGAAAAGCTAATAAAAATATCAATGTTAATAGAAAGAATTAATTCTAAATTCATTTCTCTTGAGAAACTACTAAAAGACAGCACAAAAAAAAACCAGACTAAAAAAGTATTAAAAAAAGCCATAAAAAAAGCCTACCTAAACACTTTATAAAAATGCTTAGATAGGCTAATTGGTAAAAACTCAAGAGCAGGCAGCGACCTACGTTTCCACACCTGAAAGGTGCAGTATTATCAGCGATGAGGCGCTTGACTTCCGGGTTCGGAATGGGGCCGGGTATTTCCACCTCTCTGTAACCACCTGCAAGTTGAGTAAAGAATCT
>JALRJW010000193.1 GCA_023268955.1 Aliarcobacter sp.
ACATAGAACACATGCTTGAAATGAGATTTAATCTTTACAAAAAAGTGATTTTCAATGAAGGTATTGCAAAAAATGATGCTATTTTAGAAAATGTAATCAACTATTTATGCAAAGAGTATTTTTCATCAAATATTATAGAAATGCCAAACTCAAATATATCTATGCTTTGGAGTTATTTAACTTTTAAAAACACAAATAAAAAACTTGACACTATTTGCATGCTTGATGAAAATTGGATGATAAGTCTGTTTAAGAATGAGTATTTTAAACTAAAATATAAACCTAATCAAACTTTAGAAGATAAAAAAAATCTGTACAATTTTGAAGAAATCTTATTTGGTAAAAAAAGATTTAGATCACCTTGGAAAAATTTAAATGAATTTTATAAATTATTAGATTTTAATAAAGTTGAAAGATATAAATTTAGAGAAAGTTTTGGTTACATAACAAAAATAAAAGCTAAAAGTCTTGAGGCAAAACTTGAAGAATTTATTAAAAAATATGAAAATGAAAACAAAGGACAATTTTTCTCATACTCAATTGTATCTTTTAGTATAGGTATGCAAAAAGATTTTAAACTTTATGATGGAGAAGAGTTAATCTCTATAGATGAAATCTCTACTGTTAGAAAAAGATTGAAAAAATCATTAAGCAACACAGTGCCATTTTATTTGTACACAAATAAAAAATATTTCACTCAAGATATGAAAGAAGACTTAAAAGCCATATTAACAGACATTTTTAGTGATTAAAATCAAGTGCCATTTTGCTAAAATAAATATATAAAATTTAAAAGGTATTAAAAGTGGATATTAGTTTTTTAAGAGGTAAATATACAACTAGAAATCTTGAAGTTGACCAAATGGATAAAAGTCCATTTAAGCAGTTTGAATTATGGTTCAAAGATGCAATGGATGCTGAACTTTGCGAGCCAAATGCTTTTGCTTTGTCAACTGTTGGAAAAGATATGATGCCTAGCAGCAGAAATGTATTACTTAAAACTTTTGATGTGGATGGTTTTGTATTTTTTACAAACTATAAAAGTGACAAAGCAAAACATATTGAAGAAAATCCACAAGCAGCTGCACTTTTTTCATGGCTTGAACTTGAAAGACAAATCAAAATTCAAGGGAAAATTGAAAAGATTCCCACAAGTCAATCTTTAAAATACTTTTTATCAAGACCAAAGGGAAGTCAATTAGGAGCTTGGGTTTCACATCAAAGTAGTGTTATAAGTTCAAGATCTTTACTTGAACAAAAATTTGATGAAATAAAAAGAAAATTCTCTAACAACGAAATTCCATTTCCTGATTTTTGGGGTGGTTATGTAATTATTCCTACAAAAATAGAGTTCTGGCAAGGTGGAGACAATAGACTTCATGATAGATTTTTATATGAACTTCAAGATGATGGTTCATGGACTATAAAAAGGTTAGCACCTTAATATGGTTTTAGGCTCTTGTCCTTTTTGCAAAGGAAATGTTTTAAGCATTAAAACTATGGCTCAAGGTAAAAAAGTAAAACTATATACTTGTGAAAATGCTAAAAAAGAGCACGATGATAGTGAACAGTTTGTTTTTACAGCTGATTCAACTTGTACTTTTAGGGTATATTCAAATGCATTTTTAAGATGGAACAAAAGAAGTTTTGGTGAAAATGAAATGAAAAGACTTCTAAATGATGGTCAAACAATAATAAGACTTCATGGAAGAAAAGGAACAGGTGAATATTTTAAATATGTGATACCTAGTTTAGAGTATGGAGTTTCTATACTTTGGGATGAGGAAGTTGAGAAAGAAGGTTTAGAAGAGGATGATTAATCATCTCTTCTTGTAGTTTCTAATAAGTGGTACCCAAATTGAGTTTTAACTGGACCATGCACTGTGTTTAATGCATCATTAAATACTACTTTGTCAAATTCTGGAACCATTTGACCTTGGAAAAAGTTTCCTAAATCTCCACCGTTTGAACCTGATGGACATTGTGAGAACTCTTTAGCTAAATCTTCAAATTTCTCACCACCAGCAATTCTTTGTTTTAATTCATTACAGAATTCTTCAGAATCTACTAATAAGTGTCTTGCTCTAGCTGATTTTAATCCCATTTGTTTTCCTTTAGTTTTTTTCAAAGTCGATATAGTACCCTAAAGTTTATTATATCTATAAAATTTTCCCTTGATTTTATGTTTATTTAAGGATTTAATAACAAAATCTATTTTTTCTTTCTTAATTGCTACGTATGTGCAGAAGTTTAAAGACTCAATTATTCCTATGTCATTTTTATCTAATCCAATTCCTGCTGTTAATGCACCAATAACATCACCTTTTCTTAGTTTATGTTTTTTACCAGCATCAATATACAAAGTTCTATACTCAGCATCAATTTTAAATGAAGAATCATCAATAATATTTTCTACATCGTCAAAAATTATATCATCAAACTCTTCTTTTATTTCATCAAGTTTATTTTCATCTAAAGAGCTATTATCGTCATAAAATGATACAGCCATTCCACCTTTTCCAGCACGTGCAGTTCTACCTATTCTATGGGTATGTACCTTTGAATCTTTTGCTAATTCATAGTTGATTACTAAATCAATATCATCAACATCAAGACCTCTTGAAGCCACATCACTTGCAATTAAAACAGGATAAGATTTGCTTTTAAATAGAGCAAAAACTTCATCCCTTTCCCTT
>JALRJW010000224.1 GCA_023268955.1 Aliarcobacter sp.
CATCTCCCTTTTAAGGAGGTGGCCGAAGGTTCGAATCCTTCACGGGTCACCATTTAATATATAACTTATCATTGTTGGCCCCTTCATCTAGCGGTTAGGATTCATGGTTTTCATCCATGCCACAGGAGTTCGAGTCTCCTAGGGGTCACCAACATTCAGGTCGATTAGCTCAGTTGGTAGAGCGCTACCCTTACAAGGTAGATGTCATAAGTTCGAGTCTTATATCGACCACCATATATATAAATGTGCGGCTGTAGTTTAGTTGGTTAGAACGCCTGCCTGTCACGTAGGAGGTCGCGAGTTCGAGTCTCGTCAGCCGCGCCATGTTTTTCTAAAAAAAATCCATTAATTATTTTTTATTACTTTTATGTTAAAATATCATCCTTTATAATAAAGGTCACATATGTTTAAATCTAAAAGTCTTTACCACTTAATTGTCTATAGTATATTATTTATTATTGTTTTAATTTCATTTTTTTCTTTTATCTTAATTGATAATGCCCATGAAGAGTTCCAAGCTAAAGTGACTTCAATAAAAGAAGAGTATTTAGAAAATAAAAAAGCAACTCTTAAAAACGAAATTACAACAATAATAAATTTTATAGAATATTATGAAAATAAGTTTGATGGAAAAGAAGATTTAAAAACAATTCAAAAAAATATTCTAGATGCAATAGAATCATTAAAAGCAGATAATAATCTTAATGACTATGTTTTTATCTATGATGTTGATGGTAATTTAATTCATTATCCAGTTGATCAAACAAAAGAAGGAAAAAATCTTTACAATATTCAAGATAGAGAAGGTAAGCCTGTTATTCAAGAATTAATAAATGTATCTAAGAATAAAAATGGTGGATATGTTGAGTATGTTTGGTTTAAACCTGAAATCAAAGATTTAGCAAAAAAAATCTCATATGCACAATCGTATCCAAAATGGAATTGGGTTATAGGTAAAGGTGTTTACTTAGATGATATTGATAAAATTGTAAAAATTAAAACAGAAGATTACAATCAAAAAATTTCCAACTACACTCTTCAAATTACAACTTTAACAATCATGCTAGTTTTATACTCGATATTTATTTATAAAAATGCAACTATTCTTATTGTAAATGATGTAAAGGAAATAGGAAAATACTTTAAAGAATCACAAGAAGATAATAAACCTATGAATCAAAATAGACTTATGTTTGGTGAATTTAAAGTTATTGCAAATTATGCAAGTGATGCCATGTCTAGTATTAAATTAAAAACAAATATGCTAGAAGACTTAAATAAGAATCTTGAATTTAAAGTAAATGAAAAAACTGAAGAGCTTCAAAACTTAATTGAATCACAAAAAAAATTCATTAAAAATTCTGTTCACGAAGTAAACACACCTTTAGCAATTATAAGAACTAACATTGATTTACTAAAAAGATATGTTCCACATAATAAATATATAAGTAATATTGAAAGTGGAGTTAAAATTATTCAATATATATATGATGATTTATCATATTTAATAAAAAAAGATAGAGTCGTTTATGAAAAAAGTTATTTAGATTTTACAAATACATTAAAACAAAGAATTGAATTCTTTGATGAAATTGCAATATCGAATTCATTATATTTTGTTTCTAATATTGAGGATGATATCTATATAAAATTCAATCAAACAGAAATTGAAAGAATAATTGATAACAATCTATCTAATGCAATTAAATACTCAAATAGTAAATCACCAATTTTTGTAAAATTATTCTATATCAGTGATGATGAAGTAGAATTTAACGTTTCTACTAATTCTAAAAAAATTGAGAATACTGAAAAAATATTTGATGATTTTTACAGAGAAAACAACGCAAGAGGTGGATTTGGATTAGGTCTTAAAATTGTAAAAGAGATATGTGATAAAAACTTAGTTATAATTGACCTTCAATCTAATGATATGGAAACAAAATTTACTTATAGGTTTAAAATAAATGAAAATACTACTGCTTGAAGATGAATTAATGTTAAATAATGCAATATCTGAATATTTAAAAGATATTGGACATATGGTAGAAAGTTTTACTGATGGACAAGAAGTAATTGATAATGTTAATCCAACATTTGACTTACTTATAATGGATATAAATGTACCTAATAAAGATGGTTTTGAAATTTTAGAAGATTTGAACAATAAAAAAATATATATTCCTACAATATATATTTCAGCCCAAGTTGATATAGAAGATATTACAAAAGCCTATGATTTAGGATGTAGAGAATATCTAAAAAAACCATTTCATCTTGAAGAATTAGGTATTAAAATAAATCAAATACTTAAAAAAGACCAAGCAAATACTTCTCATATAAAGTTTTCAGATAACTATTCTTACTCTAAAGAGAAGAAAAGTTTATATTTTAATGGTGAACCTCAAAATTTAACTAAAAAACAATTAGAAATAATTCATATTTTGGCTTTAAATGTAAATATGATAGTTGATTTCGAAACATTCAGAATGGATATATGGAATGGTGAAGATATTGATAATCCAACAATCAGAGCTGAGATTTCTAGACTTAAAAAGTCACTAAAAGAAGATTTCATAAAAAATATCAGAGGATTAGGTTACAAAATCGATCGATTCTATTCAAAATAAAGTCCTTTAAATAGGGCTTTATGAAGCTTTACTACACAATTTCTACATAAATTTCAAAATTTCTTTTAAATTTCTTTTATTTGCTATCTTTTTGCTATTTACTATATTTATACTTACAATGTTACTTTACAGATTAGTACTTTCAAATCTGTAAAAATTCAAAAGGAGAACAATAATGAGTCCAGAAAAAGCGCAAGCATACTGGAAAGAAAACATTTCTACAATCATTAAACTTTTAGTTGTATGGTTCGTAGTTTCTTTCGGGTGTGGTATTATTTTCATTAACGAATTAAACTCTATTTCAATTAGTGGAGTTAAATTAGGATTTTGGTTTGCACAACAAGGTGCAATTTATGTATTCGTAGTATTAATTTTCGTATACGTTAGTATGATGAAAAGCATCGACGAAAAATACGGTGTTCACGAGTAGGAAGGGATAAGTATGGAATTACAATCATTAATTTACCTATTCGTAGGTATTTCATTCGCAATTTATATTGGTATTGCTCTTTGGGCAAAAGCTGGATCTACTAAAGATTTCTATGTTGCTGGTGGGGGAGTTCACCCTGTAGCTAATGGTATGGCAACTGCTGCAGACTGGATGTCAGCTGCATCATTTATTTCGCTAGCTGGTATTATTTCATTTACTGGTTCTTTTGGTGGAGCTTACTTAATGGGATGGACTGGTGGATACGTTCTACTAGCTATGTTATTAGCACCATATTTAAGAAAATTTGGTAAATTTACTGTTCCTGATTTCGTTGGTGATAGATACTATTCTGACACTGCAAGATTAGTTGCTGTTATTTCAGTTATCTTCGTTTCGTTCACATATGTTGCTGGACAAATGAGAGGTGTTGGTATCGTATTCTCAAGATTCTTACAAGTTGATGTTAACACAGGTGTACTAATCGGTATGGCTGTTGTATTCTTCTACTCTGTACTTGGTGGTATGAAAGGTATTACATATACGCAAGTTGCACAATACGTTGTTATGATTTTCGCTTACTTAATTCCAGCGATTTTCTTATCATTACAAGTTACTGATACATTCTTACCTCAATTAGGTATTTTTGCTACAACTACATTTGCATTTGATACAGGTGTTCAAGTTATTCCTGAAGGAACTTATCTATTACATGCTCTTGATCAAGCTGTAACAGATTTAGGATTCTCAGCATATACTAACCCAGGTAACATTACAAATATGTTCTTATTAACTACAGCATTAATGTTAGGTACAGCTGGTTTACCTCACGTTATCGTTAGATTCTTTACAGTACCTACAGTACACGATGCAAGAATTTCTGCTGGATGGGCTTTAGTATTCATTGCTTTAATGTATACAACTATCTCTTCAGTTGCTGCATTCTCAAGAATCAACTTAGTTAAAAACTTACAAAACGTTGAATATCAAGCGTTTGTAAATGGTGAAGCTAAACACTTAGATGGTACTCCAAATAACGGTGCTTGGTTTAAAACTTGGGAAAATGGTGGATTAATTGCTTGGCATGATAGAAACGGTGATGGAAAAATCCAATACGCTTCTGGAAAAGCATTTGATGGTAACGGTAAACCTGCATTTGACGGTGAAAACAGAGCTGCTGATGGTCATAGAATTACTACTAATGGTAAAGGTGCTGCTGATGCTGCTGAGTTAGCAAAAGGAAATGGTGTTGCTAATGAATTATACGTTGATAGAGATATCATGGTATTAGCTAACCCTGAAATTGCAAACTTACCTAACTGGGTTATCGCATTCATCGCTGCTGGGGGATTAGCTGCTGCTTTATCTACTGCTGCTGGTTTATTACTTGTAATTGCATCTGCAATTTCACACGATTTAATGGGTCAAATTTTCTACAAAGATAAAGAGACTGGTAAATCAACATTAAATGAAAAAACTGAGTTAAACTGGGCTAGAGTTTCAGCTGTTGCTGCTATTTGTGTTGCTGGTTACTTAGGGATTAACCCTCCAGGTTTCGTTGCGCAAGTTGTTGCATTAGCATTCGGTATTGCTGCTGCTGCATTCTTCCCAACAATTATCTTAGGGGTATTTGATAAGAGAATGAACAAAGAGGGTGCTATTGCTGGTATCATCGTTGGTCTTGTTGTAACTGTTGGTTATGCAATCTACTTCATCTGGGGACCAGGTTCTGTTGATAAAAACTACTTCTTAGGAATTGCTCCAGCTTCATTTGGTACAGTTGGAACTATTATTCACTTTGTAGTGGCGTTTGTAGTATCTAGAGCTACTCCTCCACCACCACAAGAGATTCAAGATTTAGTTGAGTCAATCAGATTACCTAACGGTGCTGGTGAAGCTCAAGATCACTAAGATCTTTAGTTAAACTAAACAAAAACAAAAAACATACCTTCGGGTATGTTTTTTTTATTTATATAAGATTTTTATTGTGTTAATATTATTAATATAGTAAAGTTCTTAAAATAAGGAGAGTAAAATATGAGTTTACAAGACCAAGAGGCTTTCCTTTCCAAAATACATCCATTTGAAGTTTTAAGTCATGAAGAGATGGATTTATGTATTAATCATATGGATTTAGCCTACTATCCTAAAGATTCTGTTTTAATAAGCCCAGAAAATTTACCTGAGCATTTTTTTATAATTATAAAAGGTACAGTATTTGAATATCAAAATGATATTGTTGTTTTAGATTATCATGCTGAAGATTCATTTGATTCTAATTCATTAATAGATGGAAAAACAAAAAATAGATTTATCGTTCATGAAGATTTGATTTGCTATGAATTAGAAAAAAAAGCATTTTTAAAATTAATTGAATCAAATCCTAAATTTAGAGCATTTTTCCTTGAAGATTTAGTTAATAAAATAAAGACTTTAAAAGATAAAGAATATACATCTGAATTATCATCATTTATGATTGCAAAAGTTAGTGATACATTAATTCATGAACCATTTATAGTTGAATACAATACTCCCCTACTTCAAGCAATCGAAGGTTCAATGGAAGCTAAAACTTCAACTATTATTGTTAAAAAAGATAATACATA
>JALRJW010000242.1 GCA_023268955.1 Aliarcobacter sp.
TGCTACTAACGTTCTTACTGCAATGGGAATGGTCGTAAGACAGTTACCAGGTGGTGAAATCCAGCCAGCTATGAAGACTGGTTTGATTGAAGCAGCTGAGTTTAACAACCCAACTTCAGACTCTCAATTTGGTATGCAAGACGTATCTAAGCATTATCACTTAGGTAGTTTCCACCAAACTCTTTAATTATGGGAAGTCCTGCAAAAGTTGTTAAACAACTTACACCTGAAGATGAAGAAAAACTTATAAAACATGCAGGTCATTATGTTCATTATAAAAATGAATATAGTTAAAATAAAGGAATTTTCCTTTATTTTAAAAATTTATAAAGTTTTATAAATCTCGTTTAGAGCATTGTAAAGTTCATCAAAACTTACATTATCCATTTTCTCGATAACATCCATCATCACAACGTTATCTTCTTTTGAATTCCAAACTTTTATGTATGTTCCTTCTTTATATCCGTTATCTTGTCTAAATTTATTTAAACAGTTTTTACCAATATATAATTTTTGAAGCCAATTAAATGATAAACCTGAAATCTTACAACATCTAAAGAATTGGTCAATAAATCTTTCAATACCAGAAAACGCAGGCATATTTCCTGTTTCAATAGCAATAGCTATATAAGATAATTTTTCTGATTCAACAATCATTTTTTTAACATCAACATTTTCACTAACATCGTAAATGCAATGAGTATTAACTAAAGATACTGCTTTAGGAACATTTGTCTCTTGTAAAATATAAGACATTAAGAAATGCCAAATATCAACTAATTCAATATGAATATTATTCATATCAGGTTCTGAATTGATATTTTTCCAGTGCTTCCATGGTGTAGAATCAATTAATTCTGCAACTTCCATATGAATACATCTTAACCAATTAATCTCTTTTCCAAATTTGTTAACACCTAATTCCCAATTTTTACCATTTGTAGAATCATTTAACTCTTTTTGTAATAAAAACATCTCTTCAAGTTTATGGGGAAAAGATGAAGCTTCATCTAAAAGTGATGCTAAAGGCAAACACTCTTCTATCAATAAATCTAAGTTAGAATTCATTGGAAGTTTTTTGTCACCCTTAAGTAAATGTAAAATTAAAGAAATATAATATGGAACTTCATCTTTTTCTTCCCATTCAATAATATTATCTGATGAGATTTTTGAATAGTGTATAAAATCTTCAACACTAGTAAATCCCAAAATTTTCAAACTATCTTTAAAATCTTTATAAAGCAATCTTTTCTCCTAATTATTTATATTCTTAATTTTATAAAACATACACTCTTGTGAACTAGTATTTTTTACAACAATTGATGGAATAATTTTAGATTTAAAACCATAAGCCTTACATCCATGTGGTGTTGTATTTAACCATGTTACATAATAATATATACATTTTTGGCAAACTATTTTGTCATTCATAGAGAAATCTTAGCTAAAATGGGTATAATTTTAGATAAAACAAAAAAATTTAAGTGTGGTTTACATTATGACTAACATATCTAAAAAATCTATATTTACTATAGTTTTAGCACAAGCAATTTTTATTATTGCAAGTATTATTCTTTATAATAACAGTGATATTAAGACTACTTTGATAATACTTAATATATTGCTATTTGGAATTTTAATTTTCATAGGATTTAATTCTTCTAAGAAATCAGATAACGGAATTGAAAATTTCAAAAAACAATTAATGCATTTAAAAGATTTTATGTTCTTAAAAACTAATTATATGCACAAAGTAGAACTGACAGGCGATGATTCAGATGTATATATCAAAGCTATACAAGATAATATTGATATCTTTGATACAGCAAAAAAAGAGGATATGAAAGTTTTAGGTGAAACTATTTTAATATTATCTAAACTTCAATTGGGTATCTCAAATTGTAGAATTAAATCCTCTACTGATAATTTTATGATTAGAGCATTAAAAGAGTCTACAAATAAAATGCTAAATGAACTAGATGGAAATATGAACAAAATTAATGATGTTACAGCTAGTTATACAAATGATGACTTTACTAAAAAAATTGAGATTTCGAAACAAACACAAGATAAACTAAGGGAGGTTGTTGAAGGTATTAATAAACTTGGTGTTGCTTTAGCTAATTCAGCTAAAGAAAATTTAGCAAATGGTGAAAAAATCAAAAGTGATTCTGTAACAATGAGTATAGCTATGGATGAATTAACTCATAAAGCAAATGAGCAAGCAGCTTCGTTAGAACAAACTTCAGCAGCTGTTGAAGAGATTACAAGTTTAACAAGAAACAATGCTAATTCAGCTAAAGAGTTATTAAATCTGGGTTCTAATGTTAGAACAAGTTTAAACGCAGGGGTAACTTTAGCTTCAAAAACAACAAATGCTATGGATGAAATAAATACAAAAGTTAATGCTATTAATGAAGCTATTACAGTTATTGATCAAATTGCATTCCAAACAAATATTTTATCACTTAATGCAGCTGTTGAAGCGGCTACTGCTGGAGAAGCTGGAAAAGGTTTTGCTGTTGTTGCTGGTGAAGTTAGAAATCTAGCAAATAGAAGTGCTGAAGCTGCTAAAGAGATTAAAGCCCTAGTTGAAGATGCAAACATAAAAGCAAATTCAGGTAAAGAGATTTCAGATCAAATGATTACAGGTTATAAAGAATTAGATGAACAAATTGAAAAAACTCTTCAAATCATCAATGATTTAACAAACTCATCAAATGAACAAATGCAAGGTATTGAACAGATAAATGATGCTGTGAATATGCTTGATAAAGTAACTCAACAAAATGCTTTAGAAGCTGGAAATGTAAATAAAATTTCTCAAGAGTTAGCTGATTTAGCTGAACATTTAGAAGAAGTAGCAAGTAAGAAAAAGTTTTAATTCTTAATTTATTTAAACTTTAACCCTACTTTGAATAGCTTTAGAAAGTGATAAGATATCTACATTTTCTAAGCTTACTCCCGTTGGCACACCCTGTGCAATTTTATTAAAATTAAGGTTTTTATCTTTTAGTTTGTCTTCTATATAAAGTATGAAAGCATCATTTGCAATTGAAGGTGTAATAGCAAATAAAACATCTTCTACTTCATTATCATCAATGAATTTAAAAAGCATACTTAAACTCTCTTGTTCAAGCTCTTCAATAACAAAATATTTACCTTCAAACTGTTTTGATTCTTCAATTAAAAAAATATCTTTTGCACTTTGAACTATACATAGTTTTGTATTATCTCTAGAATCATCCAAGCATATATCACAAATTTCATGTTCACTCATGCATCCGCAAGAAGTACACTTCGTAATATTTCTTAAAGCATTTTCAATACTATGTGCTAATTTTATACCACAATAATTGTCATTCATTACAATATGATAAGCAAGTCTTAATGCTGATTTCTTACCTACACTTGGTAATGACTCAAAGGCTTCAACAAGCTCATAAAATTTTTCTAATCCTTTTTTCATTGGGCAAGTATATCTAATTTTTATATTTTTTTTGTTAAAATCGCGAGAATTATAGATACTAAAAAATTATTAGGAGATACTAAATTGACTGAAATAGATTATTATGAATTATTAGAAGTTAGTAAAAGCGCAGATAAAGGTGAGATTAAAAAAGCCTACAGAAAAATGGCTATGAAATATCATCCTGACAAAAACCCTGATGATAAAGAAGCGGAAGAAAAATTTAAAGCAGTAAATGAAGCATATCAAGTTTTAAGTGACGAAGAAAAAAGAAGCATTTATGATAGATATGGAAAAGCTGGACTTGAAGGACATGGTCAAAGAGGCGGAGGATTCTCTGGTGGATTTGATGACTTAAGTTCAATTTTTGAAGAGATGTTTGGCGGTGGTTTTGGTGGAGGTTCTTCATCAAGAAGAAGACAAAGAAAAACATACAATTACAATCTTGATATTTCAGTTTCTGTGAAACTTGAATTTAATGAAGCTATTTTTGGTTGTAAAAAAGAGATTAAATACAAATATAAAAAAGCTTGTGAACCTTGTAAAGGAACAGGAGCTAAAGATGGAAAACTTGATACTTGTGGTACTTGTGGTGGGCATGGTCAAGTTCATTCAAGACAAGGATTTATGACATTTGCTCAAACTTGTCCTACTTGTGGTGGAAGTGGTCAAAGTGTTAAAGACTCTTGTTCATCATGTAAAGGTACAGGTTATGATGAAGTTCAAGATAGCTTTAAAGTTGATATTCCAGAAGGTGTTAATGATGGAATGAGAATTAGAGTGTCAAACAAAGGAAATATTGCACCTGATGGTTCAAGGGGTGATTTATACTTACAAGTTGCGGTTAAAGAAGATTCTCATTTTGTTAGACATGATGATGATATTTACATTGAAGTTCCTATTTTCTTCACTCAAGTTGCCCTTGGAGACACAATAAAAGTTCCAGGACTTAGAGGTGAATTAGAGTTAGAAATTCCAGCAGGAACTAAAGATAAACAACAATTTACTTTTAGAGGTGAAGGTGTAAAATCTGTTCAAGGTTATGGAAAAGGTAATTTAATTGCTCAAGTAAAAATTGAATATCCTAAAAAACTTAATGATGAACAAAAAGAGCTTTTAGAAAAACTTCAAGAAAGTTTTGGAATAGAAAGCAAACCCCATGAAACTTCTTTTGAGTCAATGTTTGACAAAGTTAAAAAGTGGTTTTCATAAATTTATTTTAAAAAGTGTAAAATACTTCAAACTATAACTAAAAAATGTTTGAAGGGTTTTACATGAAAATTGAATATGCTGGTTTAAAACCAACTATAAATGAACATGGTATCTTTTTTAAAGATGGTAAAGAGGATAAATACAAATATCTAAAATACGCTATGGATATACTTGTTGCAATAGATCATCCTTACAAAAACAAAGAAAAATACTCTCACTCAATTCCAAATAAAAGAATAAATCCAAATGACATTTTAGATATTTTAAAATTTCATCATCCAGACCTTGAAGATACTATGGAAAGAGAACTTTTACTATACAAAGAACATTTAGATCAAGAAGAAAATGCTGTAAAAAATAAAACTTCACTCAATGAAATTGAAAAAGAAACTTACATCAATAATTTAAAAATTATGAGAAATTATAAAACTCAAAGAGCTATGAATAAAATATTTTACTTTCATTGTATTCAAACGATTTCTGAAATAATTTTAGAGCATAAAATCAAAATTATAGACGTACCATTTAATGAAAGATTTTGGCATATTTTACACACTATTCAAGGTGAATTATCTTCTAAAAAGATTTCATCAACCATTAATAACAAAATGTTAGAAGATGAATTAAAATCAGAGTTAGTAATTAGTATTTACTAATTACAATTATCTCTTTTTGATAAAAACTTTAATTCATCACAAGAAAAACCAGCCTCTTTTCTTGCACTAACATTTAAATCCATTTTTCTAGTAGTAGAACCAGGGAAAACCTCTTCAATTATTTTAAGATATGTTTCATCAGGGTTAAGGTTTTGCTTTTCACAAGCATATTTAAACCAAACATCACCCTTTCTTACATGCTCTACTTCTTCCTCTAAAATTGTTTTTAAAACACCTAGAATTTTATCATTGAATTCATCTTTGTTTGAAATTAGTTTTTCCATAATTTTAGGATTTTGATCTAGACCATTTGCTTCAAGATATCTAGGAACTGCAGCCATTCTTTTTAAAAAATCATTTTGTGTTTTTTCCATTGCTTCAAACAAATTTTTATGTACATCAAAATCACCATACTTTCCACCAAGTTGTGTTAATAAATCTTCAAGCATTAAAAAATGTCTTATTTCATCATCGGCAACTTCTAACCAATCTTTATAGTATTTAATAGGTAAATTCTTAAACCTATACGCAGCATCCAAAGCCATATCAATTGCTGAATATTCTATATGCATAATTGTATGTATCAAATACTTTTTACCATCAATTGATTTGAAATTATTGATTTTAGGAAGTTTAGTTGGTTTAATAATGTTTAAAAAAGTGTTATAAGATGGGTTTTTATGCTCAATTGGAACATAATTTTCATTCATATTAAACTCATTATTTAAAAAGTTTTCATAGAAGTTTCTAAACCTCTGTATTTTTAAATGTGGTAAGTCTGTTAATAAAATAGTTTCTAATTCTAAAAAATAATCCATTTATAACCTTGCTTTTGGTAAAATAATAACTTACTCAATAATAACAAATCAAGGCTAAATAATGAATATTAAAGTACAACCAATGGGTGACTATATGACTAACTGTTACATAATAACAGTTGATTGTAAAGATTTTATAATTGACCCAGGTGTAGGTGCTTTAAGATGGATTAAATCTCAAGTGCAAAATCCTGTTGCAATTTTAAATACACATGGACACTTCGACCATGTATGGTCTAATAGCGAAGTACAAAAAGAGTTTAATCTAAAAATTTACACTCCAATTGGAGATAAACCAATGCTACAAATGGACCCTTATGGAATGGGAATGCCTCCATCAACTCCTGATATTGAAGTTCAACCTGATGAAGAAATAGAAATTCAAGGTGTTAAAATCAAATTTCACCATTTCCCAGGACACACTCCTGGATGTTCAGCAATACAATTTAATGAACATCTATTTACAGGAGATTTTATTTTTAAAGGCTCTATAGGTAGATTTGACTTTCCAATGTCAAATGCTAAAGATATGAAAAATTCAATTGCAAAAATTCTTGAATGGAATAATGATTTTCATATATATCCAGGACATGGCGGTAAAACTACATTAAAAAGTGAAAAAGAAAATTTAGTTCAGTGGTACAACTACATTTAAGGAGATTGAATGTCTAATAGTATTTGTGAAAAAATAATTAAAGAAGATGAAAAACTAAAACTTCTTAATGATATTGATGAAATTAATAGAAATATTTATAAATATTTAGTTTCACACTATGAAATTGATGGACTTGAAATTGTCATTAGAAAAAAAGATTCTATTGAGACAATATTTGAATCTGAAACAAATCTTGATCATGAATATAAGCTTATAATAAATCTTTTAAAAAGTAGTGAAGCTAAAATAGTATTTACTATTTATACAGACAATAAAAAAACTCTTGATGTGTTAAATGAAAATGAAAAACATATTCATATTATTTTAGAGATTTTTTCTCAATCTCTTTATAACAAACTTCTTGAAAAATCTATCTCAAAATTGACTTTGATAGATAGTGTGACAGGAGCTTACAATAGAAGTTTTATAGATAACTATCTACAAAAAATATTAGATCTAGAATCTAGAGAAAATAAAAAAGTTGCTTTTTTAAAAATTGGAATTGATAAATTTAAAGCTGTAATTGATGAGTTTGATTATGGAACAGGTGATAAAGTTTTAAAGTCTTTAGCCGATGTAATAAAACAAAGAACAAGAAGTTCAGATATTATTATAAAAATTGATTCAGGAGATTTTTTAGTAATTCTTTTAAATGTAATTAATTGTGAGAATACAATTTTAATTGTAAAAGACTTAATTGAAAACTTTGGAAAAACTAGTGTTATAGTTGACGAAGCTAAATCATCTAAATTATACAAAACTATATGTATTGGTGTTTCAATTTTCCCTGATGATTCAGATACAATAGATGGAATGGTGAAAAAATCAGATATTGCACTTTATGAAGCAAGAAATTTAGGTAGATCTCAATACTTTATTTATAAAGATGAAGATGTAAATTCAATAGATCTATTTTAGAGTTTAAATGAAAGAAAAAATTTTAAATTTAATAAAACTTTCAAAAAATGATGAAAGTGTTTATAAAGATTTAGAGTCAGTATTTGATCTTTATGAGCAACTTCAATATTCTATGAATATAAAACAAATGGCAGAAGATATTTATAATTGGTTAAATTCTAAATATAACGTTGATAATATGCAATTTGATTTAATTGATGTAAACAAAAACAGCAAACAAAATATATATCACATTGGACAAGAGTTTAATTTAGATGATGATTTATCTTTCTATTTTATTATTACTACTCATACATCACTAAACGCTGTAATATCATTTAGAGCTACATCTAATGTTCATTACACCCTTTTAAATGAAAAATACTACGATATTATAGATACAGCTTTTTTTCAGATTTCTCCAGTTATTCAAAATGGAATAATGAAAAAAACTTATGTAGAATCTTCATCTTTTGATATGCTTACAAATGTTTTTACAAGAGAACATTTAATAAAGAACTTAAAAAAGCATTTAAAATTAACTAAATATCAAAATAATGAAATATACTTTTTTATGATAGGAATTGATCATTTTAAAGCTATTATAGATGAATTTGACTATGATATTGGAGATAAGTTTTTAATTGAGTTATCAAAAGTTATATACTCAAATATCAGTAGTTTTGATATGGTTGCAAGACTGAATGCAGATGAATTTCTTGTGACAATTTTAGATTCAAGTAGTGAATTTGAAGCTGAAAATTTAGCTATGAAAATCATAGATAATTTCAAAGAAGTAGAAATTGTTGTAAATGAAGAAACAAATCAAACTCTTAAAAAAACTATTTGTATAGGTTTTGATGTTTTTAAAATTCACGGCCCAGATAGTATTAAAGAGGCAATTAAAAATGT
>JALRJW010000342.1 GCA_023268955.1 Aliarcobacter sp.
GATCTGGAAGACCTTTCATGCACAGATTCTTTGGTAGACACCGAGGGTGGCATTGATGGTTTGAGTCAATGTTCAGATGGCCTCGACAACGATGCCGATGGACTTGTGGATGCGGATGATCCTGAATGTTTAACTGCAGCCACAAACAATGATTTTTGGTTGACAAATTTTAGCAATTTCCATTACTTTATCATAGTTGATTCTACCGTCTAATTCAACACCATAGTAAAATGCAGAGTAGTTTTTACCTGAAAATGATGGTTTTGAACCATGAGTTAAGTGTCCACCATGAGATAAATCCATACCTAAAATTTTATCACCAGCTTGTAATAATGCCGCATAAACAGCACCATTTGCTTGGCTTCCTGCGTGAGGTTGAACGTTAGCAAATTTACATCCAAAAATTTCACATGCTCTATCAATAGCTAATTGCTCTGCTTTATCAGCAAACTCACAACCACCATAATATCTTTTATAAGGGTAACCTTCAGCATATTTGTTCGTAAATACTGAACCCATAGCTTCCATAACAGCAGGGCTTGTGAAGTTCTCACTAGCAATCATTTCTAAATGGTCAGTTTGTCTTTCTAATTCTGACTCAACAATTCCAAAAATTTCTGGATCTGCATCTTTTAATCTAGCGTTTGATAAAAAACTCATTTTTTGTTTCTCCTATTTTAAGTTTAATTTATTAGTTTTCTTCTGTGTCTGCGTGTAAATCTATTTCATGCTTGATTGGTTTCATAGCAGGGAATAATAAAACATCTCTAATTGAATGTTGATTTGTAAGCATCATTACAAGTCTATCAATACCAATACCTTGACCCGCTGTTGGAGCCATACCATAAGATAAAGCATTTACGAAATCTTCATCCATTTCATGAGCTTCATCATCACCACTATCTTTAGCAGCCATTTGACCTTCAAATCTCTCTAATTGGTCAAGTGGGTCATTAAGCTCAGAGAATGCATTTGCAATCTCTTTTCCAGCAATAAATAACTCAAATCTATCAGTTAAATGAGTTTTTTCATCGTTTCTTCTAGCAAGTGGTGAAATTTCAACAGGATATTCTGTAATAAAAGTAGGGTTGATTAGTTTAGCTTCAACATACTCATCAAATAATTCACCTTGAAGTTGACCTAAATTCATAGCTTCATTTACATCTAAATTTTGAGATTTCATGTAAGCTATAATTTTATCTTTATCTTCACAAATATCAGCAGGAACTCCACCAATTTCACTTAAAGAAGTGATTAATGGAATTTCAGTAAATTTACTAAAGTCAATTTTAAATTCACCATAAGGTAAAATCGTAGGTAAATTTAAATGTTCAAATAAATATTCAAAATACTCTTTAGTAATTTCAATTAAATCTTTGTATGTTTTATATGCCCAATAAAATTCAATAGAAGTAAACTCAGGGTTGTGAGTTGCATCCATACCTTCATTTCTAAAGTTTCTATTGATTTCAAATACAGCTTCAAATCCACCAACAATACATCTTTTTAAGTATAACTCAGGTGCAATTCTTAAAAATCTATCAACACCTAAAGCATTATGGTGAGTAACAAATGGTTTTGCGTTTGCTCCACCTGCAATTGGGTGCATCATAGGTGTTTCAACTTCTAGGAAACCTTTATCTTCAAAAAATCTTCTAGTTAAAGAGATAACTTTAGATCTTGTATGGAAAGTTTTTTTAACTTCACTATTCATAATTAAATCTAAATATCTTTGTCTATATCTTAACTCTTTATCTTGGATACCATGATATTTTTCAGGAAGTGGTGAAATTGATTTTGTTAAAATTGTAAAAGTTGTCACATGTAATGATAATTCACCTTTACCTGTTACAAAAGGATAACCAGCTACTTCAATAATGTCTCCAACTTCTACAGTTTTTTTGAATACATCATTATAAAAACCTTCAGGTAAGTTGTCTCTTGCTATATAAATTTGTAAGATTCCACTTTCATCTTCGATTTTTAAGAAAGCAGCTTTACCCATAAGTCTAAAAAATTTAATTCTTCCAGCAACTGTGTAAATTCTGTTCTCATCCCTTTGATTTTCAAGTTTTTCAACGTCACTATTTACATTTAAAAACTTAGAAATAGTTGTGTTTCTATCACTGTGGTTTGAATAAGGGTTGTAACCTAATTCTCTTAATTTGTTCGCTTTTTCTATTCTTTGTTGTATATATTTATTTTCAAACAATCTATAAGTCCTTTAGTTATTAGTTTTTTCTTCAGTATTAGTTTTTGATGTTTCTTCCACCCCGTCCCCGGGTACCACGTCGAGGTCCGTCGGTGCGACATCGGCGCCGTCCCCGCGCACGCCGAGGCGCTCCGCAAGGCGGGGCTCCACCGGCTCGCTTTCCGCGAGGCGTTCGCGGACCGAAGGAAGGTCCTTCAGGCGCCGCATCGACGCCATCTGGTTGCCCAGACGGTGATTGCCCTTCAACTCACCTTCGTTGCGAGCGAGGAAGTCCCAGTAGAGCGAGGTGAACGGGCAGGCGTCATCCCCCGTGCGCTTCTTCGGGTTGAACCGGCAGCCCTTGCAGTGGTCGCTCATCTTGTTGATGTACGCCCCGCCGGCCGCATAGGGCTTGGTGGCCATGCGTCCGCCGTCGGCGTGCAACGCCATGCCGATCACATTGGGCAGCATCACCCATTCGGCGCCGTCGATGAAGTTCGCCCACATCCACTCCGTGAGGGCCCAGGGGTCGACACCGGTGAGCAGTGAGAAGTTGCCGATCACCATCAGCCGTTCGATGTGATGGGCATAGGCCCGGTCGTGGATGCCCTGCACGACCGACGATACGCACGCCATCTCGGTCGAGGCATCGCCGGTAAACGATGGTGGCACCGGGCGGTGGGCTTCCAGTTGATTCTCGGCGCGGTACTCGGGTCCGAAGAA
>JALRJW010000056.1 GCA_023268955.1 Aliarcobacter sp.
ACTGAATAACGGTTGGAGCTGGATGGGCGCCCTGACTTATTCCGAGAACGATCGTGTAGCACGCCAGCCTGACACCATCGCTTCACGCTTGAACGCCGCTATCGCGGGCAACGGTGGGACTAGTGGTAACGAGACCTTCAACCTGTTTGACCCCAGCGCCAACTCGCAGGAGTTAATGGATTAGATTTAATTTCATTGGTTGAAAAAATTGAAAATTATCATCCAAAAATTCTTTTAATAACAGGACATAGTGAGATAGAGACTATTCAAGAGTTACTTCAAAGTTATAATATTGAAGTTTTCCAAAAACCAATTGACTTTAGAGATATTATAAACTGCTTGAAGAATATTAGAAATGGATGATTAATATATGGAAGAAAAGTTTAAAGAAATTATATTACAAGCTGGAAAAATATTAAAAAAAGGCTACTTTGATATTAAAAAAGTAGATTTCAAAGCAAAAAAAGATTTAGTTACTCAATTTGATGTTGAGGTTGAAAATTATCTAAAAGATAAGTTTTCAAAAGAGTTTAGCTCTGAGTTTAATATTATTGCTGAAGAATCAGATAACTCAAATATTGAGTTTTGTAACTCAATTATAATTGACCCTATTGATGGAACAACGAATTTTGTAAATCAAGTTCCCCATACAGCTATTTCCGTTGGTGTTTATAAAAACAAAGAGCCTTTTATGGCTTTTGTTTTTAATCCAATTTTAGATGAATTTTATTATGCTAAAAGAGGTGAGGGTGCTTTTTTAAATGGTGAAAAAATTGAAGTTTCTAAAGAAGGTGAATTTCAAAAAGCTTTAATGGCAACAGGTTTTCCTTATAGTAACTCAACTAACACTGATGATTTAAATGATGTGATTGAAAAAATCAGAAAAGTTTTACCTTTATGTCAAGATATTAGACGATTAGGTTCTGCTGCAATTGATCTTTGCATGGTTGCAAGGGGAACTTATGAAGGTTACTATGAAATGAATTTAAAAGCTTGGGATGTAAGTGCAGGGATTTTAATACTTACTGAAGCAGGTGGGAAAGTAACTAACATAAAAAATGAAAAACATGATTTATTTGAAGATAAATATATTGTTGCTACAAATGGAAAAATTCACGAAGAATTAATCTCTATTTTAAACTCTTAAAAAACTCATAAAACTTTTTTGAAATAATCATCTTTAAGGTGCACCAATGATTTTTGGTGCATTTTGATAAATTGATTTTCATCATCTTTCAAATATCCGTAAAAATCAATATCTCTTAATGTAAATAGTTTTTGAAAATCCTTTTTTTTATATTTTTCAAACTCGAAATATGTATTTAAATATAAATCTTTGTAGTTTTTAAAATAATAATTTTGTTTGTTAATCTTAATAAAATCACTTTTCTCTTCTGCTTCTTTAACAAAAGGACATGATAAATCAATATAAACCTTTTCATCAAGATTAGGGCTTAGTGGATAGTTTTTACAAACTTGAGGTCTTTTATCATATATTGAACACTTCATAGCTTTTAAATATCTGCAAAAATTAGTTCCATTTGTAAGCATAATAACGGGTTTTGCAAAGTCTAAGTTTCCAAAAGTAAAAAGAATTGGAAAATTCTCAAAGTTTGTAAAATCTTCTAAAATAATTTGAGAAAACAAAGTACCATATGAGCCATTGCAACATTTGGCTTCACAAGAATCACAAGATGAAAAAGAATAATTTTTATTTGAAGTTGGAACAAAATATTTCATGGCTGTATATTAGTGGGTAAAAACTAAGACTTAGTTTATTTTATAAACATTTAGATATAATCTTTGACTTTTTATAAATCAGTATAAAAAGAATAAGAGTTCATACTTTTAAATTTTATTTTATTTTTTAACTTATATTTTATAGTTGGAAAACAAAAATGGAAAACAAAAGAATGGAAAACAATGTCGTTCTAATTTTGAACGTCTGGAAAACAAAAGGATGGAAAACAAAAATGGAAAACAAAACACACTATTTATTTACTAGTGAAGTAGTAAGCCCTGGGCACCCTGATAAATGTGCAGATATCATAGCAGATTCTATTGTTGATAGATTAATTATGGAAGATAGTAACTCAAGAGTTGCATCTGAAGTATTTGTTGCTGGAAAACATATTATTATTGGTGGTGAAGTAAAATCAAAATGTCAATTAAGCCATGAAGAATATGAAAAAATTGTTAGAGATGCTTTAATCAAGATTGGTTATGACGGAAAATCTGCTTTTACAAAAGAACAATGTTTATACCCAGATGAGGCTGATATTCAAGTTTTATTAAATCAACAAAGTCCTGATATTTCTCAAGGTGTTGATCAAGAAACAGGAGAAATTGGAGCAGGTGATCAAGGTATTATGTTTGGATTTGCTTCAGATGAAGCAGCTGAGTATATGCCTGCAGCTATTACATATGCAAGAATGCTATGTGATAAAGTTTACAATTATGCATTAACACATAAAGATACTTTAGGGGTTGATATTAAAACTCAAGTTACACTTGATTATGGTTCTAAAGAAAACTTTGAAAACTGTAAACCTCAAAAAATTCATACAATTGTTGTAAGTGCACCTTCTAGAGAAGGAATGCATATTGATGAAGTAAGAGCATTAATTCAAACATTAATTGATGATGCTGGATTACCTGAAAATTTATACGATAAAAATGACACGATTATCCATATTAACCCAACAGGTAAGTATGTATCGCACTCATCTTTATTTGATAGCGGTTTAACAGGAAGAAAACTTATTGTTGATTCATTTGGTGGATATGCACCTATTGGTGGTGGAGCTCAGTCTTCAAAAGATTATACAAAAGTTGATAGAAGTGGATTATATGCTGCTAGATGGATTGCAAAACATATCGTTGCAGCTGGACTTGCTAAAAAAGCAATCGTTCAAATTTCATATGCAATTGGTGTAGCTAAGCCAACTTCAGTTGCAGTTGATACAATGGGAACTTACACAAAATTTGATGATGATAAATTATCAGAGTTTGTAATGAATACATTCCCTTTAACACCAAGATGGATTACACAAAAATTCAACTTAGACAAACCAAGTAAAGAAACATTCCTTTATGCTGATGTTGCTGCACGTGGTCAAGTTGGACAAGCTGATTATCCATGGGAAAAATTAGATGAAATGGATAAATTTCAGAATATTTAAATATAATACTAATATTTTATAGAGATTTTAAGGAGATACAATGGATTTAAGAAACCTATTTAGCAAAATTACATTTGAAAAAAAAGATGATCAAGCATCAAAAAAAGATGCTCCAACACACTGGATAAAATGTCCTGAGTGTTCATCTTTAATGTTTTTTAAAGAAGTAGAAAATCAAAACAATATTTGTCCTAAGTGTAATTTTCACATGAGAATAGGGGCTAAAAGAAGAATTGAAGTTTTGGCAGATGAAGGAACTTTTGTTGAATTCGATGAAACTTTAAAACCAAATGATCCCTTAAAATTTGTTGATAAAAGCTCTTACAAAAAAAGAGTTGATGAAGCGAAGAAAAAAACAGGTAGAACATCTTCTGTTGTAAGTGGAGAATGTAAAATCAATGGAGTTGAAGTTCAACTTGTAGTATTTGATTTCTCATTTATGGGTGGTTCTTTAGGTTCTGTTGAAGGTGAAAAAATAGTTAGAGCTGTAAATAGAGCAATTGAAAAACATCAAGGTGTGATTATTGTTTCTGCTTCTGGTGGAGCTAGAATGCAAGAATCAACTTTTGCTTTAATGCAAATGGCTAAAACTTCAGCAGCTTTGAAAAGATTAGACCAATATAAATTACCTTACATCTCAGTTTTAACAGACCCAACTATGGGTGGAGTTTCTGCTTCATTTGCTTTTTTAGGCGATATTATCATGGCTGAACCAGGTGCTTTAATTGGATTTGCTGGACAAAGAGTTATTAAGCAAACTATTGGTGCTGATTTACCTGAAGGTTTCCAAAGAGCTGAATTCTTGCTTGAAAAAGGTTCAATTGATATGGTAGTAAATAGAACAGATATGAAAAAAACTTTATCTGACTTATTATCTATGTTTAAAAAAGACCAAAAAATCTCTTAAATGCTAGCCTAAGATGTTAGAAAAATTATCTAAAAGCTTCGAGTTAAATCTTGAAGCTTTTAATAACCTATATGTTTTATGTGACTATGAAACACTTTTAAAAAGAGATTTTACATTAGAAAGATTTGTGGAACTTTGCAAAGTTTCTAATGTAAAACTTCTTCAATACAGAGATAAAATCTCTGATTTAGAAACTCAAAAACAAAATCTTTTATATCTAAAACAAAATCTAAATATTCCGATTATTATAAATGACAAAATTGAACTAATAGAGTTTGCTGATGGTCTGCATTTAGGGCAAGAGGATTTTGACAAAATCCATAAAGATAAAAAGTTAGCTATAAAATTAATAAGAACAAAAATCAAAGATAAACTTTTAGGCTTATCAACCCATAATGAAAAAGAGATACTTGAAGCAAATAGTTTAGATTTAGATATGATTGGTTTAGGGGCATATAGAACTACAACTACAAAAGATGTAAGCAATCAATTGGGTGAAAAAATAGAGTATTTAGCAAAAATATCAAAACATCCTGTTTGTGCTATTGGTGGTGTAAAAGTTGATGATATCATTAAAAATGTTCAATTCAATGTGGTTGGAAGTGGATTTTTGAACTAATGGCTAAAATTAATATTTACTACATAGCAAAACCAGCACGGGATGAATTTGATACAATAATTAATGAATTTATTAAAATGTCTTCTAAATATGCAACATTAAAAGTTCATTGCATATTTAATAAAAATATTGCAAAAGCCCAAACTATTGGTCAAAAAGAGGCACAAGAATCATATACCCAAGCCTATGAAAACTATTTAACGGGATATAATATTGCCCTTGATGTATTAGGTAAAAAGCTTGATTCATTTAAATTTTCTAATTTAATTGATGGTAAAAATGAAATGAATTTCTTTATTGGTGGAGCATTTGGCTTTGAACAAAGTTTTTTAAATAAATGCGATAGTATAATATCTTTGAGTGATTTAACAATGGCTCATAAAGTAGCAAATGTGGTTTTATGTGAGCAAGTTTTTAGAGCTCTTTGTATAATCAATAACCATCCATATCATAAATAATTTAGTTTATTTTAGATAAAATGCAAAAATTTTTATAATACAAAGGGATGACTGTGGCTAATAAAAAGCAATTAGAAGAGTTAAGAGAAGTTTTAATTGAGAGAAAAGAGACAATAACAAACTCTATTAATGACAGCAGAAATAGTATTGATTCATTAAAAAATTCTGAATGTAATGATGAATTTGATTATGCAGAAGTTTCAAGTGATAGTTTCAAAGAGGGAATTATTGCAAACCAACAAATTAAAGAATTAGCTGAAATTGAAGATGCAATTAAAAGAATGGATAAAGGTACTTACGGTACTTGTGAAATGTGTGATGAATCAATCGCAATTGGAAGATTAAGAGCTAAGCCTTTTGCTAAGTATTGTACGCCTTGTAGGGAGATTTACGAAGCTCAAAAATAGATCTAATAAAAGGATAAAATATGGGTTTAAAAAAATATGTTGTTTTAGCTGTACTATTTATAGTGCTAGTTTATGGTTATGTTTTTAGTTTGGAATTAGGTGATTATAAAATCACAATATTAGATATTTCAATTAATTTACCTATTGCTGTATGGATTATATTGCCATTAGCATTAATGTTTTTAGCAACATTAGGACATATTTTATTTTATGGTTTATTAGGTTCTTTAAAAACTAGAGCGGTTGAAAAAGATCACGAAACTATGATTGGATATTTAAAATCTAGTTTACTTGGTAAAACTTACAATAAAAAATTTAAAACTGCTGGTTTTAAATCATTATCAAAAATTTTAAATCAATTTGAATTAAAACTAAAAGATGAAACTTTTTCATCAACTGATGAAGAGTTAAATAAAATTGTTGCAAATATAAAAGATATAAACAATGGTAAATTTGTTGATGATAAATCTGTTAAATTTACTGAATATTCAGATATTGCTACAAATAATCAAATAAATAAAGTTAACGAATATATTAACTTTGCAGAAGATGTTTTAAAGAAAAGTGAAAATTACAACATAAATGTTGTAAGACAAGCATTCATAAATATTTTAGAGCAAAAATCAATGACAACTGTTAAAAAACTTTACAAAAATGTTAAGCTAGATAAAGAATTAGCATTTAGATTGTTTGAAAAAGATGCTAAAAATTCTGATTTTGGTTTAGATAATGAGGAAATTGTAAAAATTGTTAAAGATTTAGATTTTACTAAAGAAGAGTTCTTAGTATTAGCAAAAATCTATGAGACTGTTTTAAAACCAGATGAAATTATTGCATTATTTGAAAAAATTTCAAATGAGTTAGAAACTGCACTTCCTGCGTATTTACATGTTTTATTTGAATATGAAATGATAGATAAAATTAGAGAAATTGTTGAAGCAACACCTGAAGATGAATTTACAGCGTTTAAAGCTCTTTTAGATTTAAAAGACGCTGGGAAACATTACAGTTTAGAGTCAATCTCTTATAAATAAGTATTAAGAAAGAAAATGACAAAAGAAAAAATTGATTTTTCAAAGCCACTTGTAGTATTAGCGCCATTAGCTGGATACACAGACCTTCCTTTTAGGGCTGTAGCTAAAAAATTTGGTGCTGATTTAACAATCTCTGAAATGATATCTTCAAATGCTCTTGTTTATAAATCAAAAAGAACCCTTAAAATGATTGAAAAATCGCCATCAGAAGATCCTTACATTGTTCAAATTGCAGGAAATAAACCAGAGCTTGTAAGGGATGCAGTTGAAATATTAAATGACATTGAAGGTATTGATGGAATTGATTTAAATTGCGGTTGTCCTGCACCAAAAGTTTTTTCACATGGAAGTGGTTCAAATCTTTTAGGTGATTTAAAAAAGCTTGAAGAGATTTTATCAACTGTGAAAAGATACTCTAAAAAAAGATATACAACTGCAAAAGTAAGACTTGGTGTAAATGAAAAAATTCCAGTTGAAATTGGAAAAGCAGTTGAAGCTTGTGGTGTTGATTATGTAGCTGTACACGGAAGAACAAGAGCTGGTAAATATAAAGCTCCTGTTGATTATGATGCAATTAAAGCTATGAAAGAAGCTGTTTCAATTCCTGTTATTGCAAATGGTGATATCAAAGATTACGATAAGGCTATGGAAGTTTTAGATTACACTAAAGCTGATGGCGTTATGATTGGTAGAGGTTCAATTGGTAAGCCATGGATTTTTTATCAAGTAAAAAATAATACAAATGATATTTCTGATGAATTGAAAAAACAAATTATTTTAGAACATTTTGACGCAACATTAGATTTCCATGGTGAATATGGTGCTGTTATGTTTAGAAAACTATTACATTCATACTCTAAAGGTTACCAAGGTGCTAATGAGTTTAGAGATATTGTAAATAGAATTAACGATCCTTTAGTTATGAGAGACCTAATAGAAAACTTCTTTTAATAAATCTTCAATCCCATTAATTTTAATGGGATTTATAAAATATTTAGATAAAATATTTAAATTTTATAATTTGAATAAAGGTTATTTTTGTCTAAATATTACTATGAATTAAGTATTACCCCAAAAGATAATTATGATTTTTTCCTAGATTTACTAAGTAATCTTACTGATGAAGCCATTGAAGAAGATGAACCTACTTTAATAGCTAGAAGTGAAGAGTCTTTAGAAGATGTAGCATTTGGAATTGAAGCTTTTTCTAAAAAGTTAAATATTGAATGTGAAATTAATTTAGAAAAAAAAGAGAATATTGATTGGATAAAAAAATATCAAGAGTCTGTAAAATCTATTGAAATTGGAAGCTTTTTTATTCGACCTGAATGGGAAGAAAAAAGAGATGACAAAATAGATATTATTATTAATCCAGCTTTATCATTTGGTTCAGGACACCATGAAACAACAAATTCATGTGTTGTGGCTATTGATAAATATGTTAAAGAAAATCAAACTGTTTTAGACGTTGGAACAGGAAGTGGTATTTTGGCAATTGCAGCTGCTAAAAAAGGTTGTATAGTAGATATTTGCGATACAGATGAAGTTTGTGTTGTGGATACAAAATCAAATTTTGAATTAAATAATGCCCAAATAAACAACTCTTGGGTTGGTTCTTGTGGCGATGCAAATAAAGAATATGATGTAGTAATTGCAAATATTGTTGCTGATGTTTTAGTAATAATTGCAGCTGAGTTAAAAAACTGTTTAAAAAACAATGGTACACTTATCATCTCAGGTATTTTGGATAAACATATTAATAGAGTATTAAATAAATTTAAAGATTTAGAACAAGTTGAACTTATCCAAAAAAATGAGTGGTATACAGTGGTATTTAAAAAATAAGAGGAGTATTATTTTATGAATGATAGAAATGATAATAATGGAAACAATAACAAAAACAACTTTTTTAATAACAATCCATTATTAGTATTTGTAATTTTTTCAGTGGTAACAATTTTTGCTTTTAAAGCAATTTTCCCTGATAATCAAATGGGTTCAGGAATGAACGCACAAAATGGACAAGTTGCTCCTTTTGGGCAATCAACAAATCAAACAGTTGCTTATTCTGATTTAAAGAAATTAATTAATTCAGGAAAAATTGATTATGTTGGAATTGGACCAACTCAAATTAGAGCAGTTTCTAAACCTATGGGTGGACAAAGAACAACGTATACAGCAAGAAGAGTTGTTCCTGATGAAACTTTAATTAAAAATTTAGAAGCTAATGGTATTAATTATGGTGGAATTAATGAAGAGAATATCTTAGCTGATATTTTATTTGGATGGGTTTTACCAATTTTTATATTTGTTGCTATTTGGATGTTTATTGCTAAAAGAATGCAAAAATCAATGGGTGGAGGTTCTGGTGGAATCTTAGGAATAGGGTCTTCTAAAAAGATGATTAATTCTGAAAAGCCTAATGTTAAATTTGCAGATATGGCAGGAAACAAAGAAGCTAAAGAAGAAGTTCAAGAAGTTGTTGATTTCTTAAGTGCCCCAGATAGATACGTTAGATTAGGAGCTCAAATTCCTAAAGGTGTACTATTAGTTGGACCTCCAGGAACTGGTAAAACACTTTTAGCAAAAGCAGTTGCTGGTGAAGCTGATGTAAACTTTTTATCTGTTTCAGGTTCTGCGTTTATTGAGATGTTTGTTGGAGTTGGTGCATCAAGAGTTAGAGATCTTTTTGAACAAGCTAAAAAAGCTGCACCTGCTATTATTTTTATTGATGAAATTGATGCAATTGGTAAAAGTAGAGCTTCAGGTGGACCTATGGGTGGAAATGATGAAAGAGAACAAACTTTAAATCAGTTCCAATATAAAGCGGAGACTCTGAACTTACCGCGCCAACATCAGCCAGCGCTTGATCGATGACTTCAGGTTCGCCAAACCCATTCAAAATCAGTCGGTATCCTGCTTCAGCGAGTGATTTCGCAATACCAAGGCCAATACCGCTGGTACTTCCGGTCACAAGTGCGAGTTGTGTCATTGTTATCCTTAATAAACAACGTCGTCATCATGCGCTTGTATTTGTGTCAAACGCATGACAATTCAAGTATCTCATTGATTAGGTCCGCAACGCGCCTGTCTCGGCCTCGTGGATGCGCTTTTCAAACTCGCGTAGACGCTTATACACCGAAACGAGCTCAACGATCTTCAACCAGCTACGGATAATGTACTGAAGGCTCTCTGCCACTTTACCCATTGCTCGCACTGTCTGACTGACCACGCCAAGCGTAATTGCACCGGTGATGATGGTTGGGCCCAGAGCAAAGTATGGAACGATAACCATGCCTTGTAGGTAACTCCACTTCGCCATGTTGAAATAGAAGTAGTGTAAGTACGCTTTGAAATGAATTTTACGTACATCATCAAAGAGAAAATTGACTTGATCTGTCTGCGCACGCGATGTGTCGTCTTCACCAAGCACCAGCTCTTTTCGGTAGGCCGCTTCATTTTTTTGGATGTCATATTCAATTCCAGGAAGCTTCGATCCAACTAATCCGAGGATGACAGTTCCTCCAATTGCTGTGAGTACCACGACCCAAACGAGTCCGTGATCAACTGGGCCGATGATTGGGAGCTCAGTCACATTTTTCGACAACCCGTACAAAATTGGGATGAACGCAAACAGCATCAGAATTGTCTCGAGGAGCCCGACACCAAGGTCTTCGGTGATCCGAGCAAACTTCAAAGTATCCTCTTGCACGCGCTGGCTGGCACCCTCAATTAAGCGAGCTTTTTCCCAGTGTTCTTGATAATACTCCGCAATACTGCGACGCCATCTGAAGGTCCAGTGGTTGACTAAAAAGCCATTAAAGATCACGTTCACAACAATATAGATCCCGGCGATGCTGAAGAATTCGAACATGTAACCGTTGAACTCGTCGATCGTGAGTGCGCCGGGCTTAGATAACGCTAATTGCAATGCATCGTAGAAACGACCGAACCATTCATTAATTTGAACATCTAGTTGCACGCTATACCAAACCGCCAAAACGATCGTAATCGTGCCGCCAATGCTCCAAGGCCACCATTTTCGGTCGTAGAAAAATCTAAACATGGCTTATTTCCTAATCCTTTTATTATTCGCTCACGCGATAGGCAAGGCTGAAGTGTATTCCGGAATCATGAATCTGTTCCGGTTTTTTTTGCGATGCCCTTTGTTCTTGTTCCAATGTTTGCAAGACTATGGTGCCACGTCTAGAAGGATGCAAGATTGCAAGCGCTCGAACTCTTTGATGATGCTCCCCACACTGAGCACGCGGTGACCCTGTTTAATCAGGACTTTCGTCACGCAGGCCAAACCGATGAGCTGACCATCTACCAAGCTGAATACGCGCTGAAATCACCGGATTTAGAGTGTTTACATTGTCTTCTAGCGGACCAACTCGTCGGTGAAGATGATGAAACCCCCTGGCTGAGCGCTCCTGTGATGGCCGCTTATGTGTCGCTTGCTGAGCGGGAAGATGGTGTACCTGTTCGGCTTGATGATGCGATTTGTATTCTCGAGAACCGGCAAAAATTGTATCTCGTTAGAATGATTTTGCGCCAAGCAACGCTCGAGCCTTGGAGTGAGGATGCTGATTTGAGTATCACGATCTATCGAGCTGAATCTCAAGATGGCGTTCACCAAGGATTCTATGACCAAGTAGCCAACGAAGCCCACGATGCAATGGCTGCATGTCTCTATTGGCACGGTCAGATGGATATCGAAGATGATGC
>JALRJW010000082.1 GCA_023268955.1 Aliarcobacter sp.
AAGAATTCATTTTCTCCACCAGGAAATGCTCTATTTAAATCAATATCATAAGATGGAAAACTTCTAGTAATACTATCAACTCCAAGGGAATTAACAGCAGGATAAATATCAACTATACCTTTTAATTTATCCATATTTTCATTTAGCCATTTAGCTAATTGGAAAATTACTAATTGTCCTTCTAATTCATCACCATGAATTCCACTTACAATAGAAATTCTTTTTTTATTTTTTACAGATTTGTCGTCAGTTTCAAATCTAGTTCTTTTTATGCTTAACTTCTCTCCAACAGGTAACTGCGAAGAGAAGATTTCAGTTGTTTGAACCATTATGCCTCTACAATAATTTTATTTATCTTAGCATTTATAGAAGTTAAAATTTCATCATATGAATCATTTTCATCATGAGGTTTGAATTTTGCATCTGGAGCTAAAATTTTTACAATTTTATCTATTTCCTCCATAACAACTAATGAAAACTCTTTATCTTTTCCTAATCTTAAGTGAAAATCTACTTTTTCAACTAATTTTCCTAGTCTTATAAAATAATCACTGTTATTTCTTTTTTGTCTTCTTGTTAATTCACCCCAGATTTCACTAATCAGCGATAAAATATAATCAATAAATCTGCAATCAATATAAAAACTTGAGTGATTAGAATGTTTTAATAAATCTGCTAATTCAATTACTGAACCAAAAGCTTCAGTATCCATATTTAATCTTGAAATAATTGCATTTTCTCTAGCACTAGCCATTAATTCATAAATATTTGAATTATGTTCTCCAAATATAGCTTCATTTAAAAAATCTCTCGCATTTTCATATTCAATATCAATTCCAATTTTTTTGTAAAAATCTTTTCCTGAATCTTTATCAATATCAATGATTTTATCAAAGTGATACACAACTTCTAAAAGTGTTGCTTCTATTCTTTCTAGGTATCTTCCAAACCAATATAAATTTGTTGCAACATTTGCAGTTAATAATTGTTCCATATTAGTCTCCCATTACCCAAGTATCTTTAAATCCACCACCTTGAGATGAATTTACTAAATAATTACCAGCTTCAACGGCATATCTTGTAAGACCACAATTCCAAACTTTTGGTTCTTCTGCCATAACGACATAAGCTCTAAAGTCTGCTTTTCTTAATACTACTTCTTCATTCATGTAGCACTCTTCATCATAAAATTCAATCAATTCTTGAGCGATAAATCTTCTTGGATTTGATTTAATGATAGTTTTTAAATCTTCTATTTGAATTTTTGACATATTGTGACCAAACATTACGCCATATCCACCTGCTTCAGCAACATCTTTGATAACTAGTTTTTCCATATTATCAAATACATATTTTCTATCTTCTTCAAAATATGGCAAGTAAGTTGGTGCATTTCTTAAAATTGCTTCTTCACCTAAATAGTATTCAATCATTTTAGGAACAAAATAATAGATACCTTTATCATCTGCAATCCCATTTCCAGGTGCATTCATAATTGCAACATTTCCAGCAAAATATGCTTCCATTATTCCAGGAACACCAATTAAACTCTCTTTGTTGAAAAGATTTGGATCTAAGAAATCGTCATCTAATCTTCTATAAACAGCACCAACTTTTATAAGTTTTCCATTGTAATTTTTAAAATATAAAACTTTATTTTTAACAACTAATTCATTTGATCTAACTAATTGCGCGCCAATTTTCTTAGCTAAATATGCATGTTCATAATATGCTGAGTTAAATCTTCCTGGGGTTAAAACTACATTTATACCATCGCAATTTACATAATTCATAGCTTCAGCTAGCATAGAAGGATAATGTTTAATTGGCTTAATATTTAATTTTTCAAAAAAATCTGGATATATTTTTCTATATGTATCTCTAATTGATAAAGGATAACTTGCACCACTTGGAACTCTTAAATTATCTTCCAAAATAACCCAGTCATCTGTAGCTGTATCTTTTACTAAATCAATACCATTAATATGCGTTCTAATTTTTTTGCTTGGAGAGAAACCTTCAACTTCTTTTAAATAACCTTGGGCTTGGTAAATAAATTCTTGAGGAATGACCTTGTCTTTAACGATTTTTTTGTCAGTGTATAAATCTTCTAAAAAAAGATTTAAAGCTTTTATTCTTTGAGATAGACCTTTGTCTAATTTATCAAACTCTTTTGAATCAATAATTCTTGGAATCACATCAAAAGGTAATGACCTTTCTATAAAATTTCCATCTTTGTAAAGATTAAAATTCACCGCGAACTTGTCCATGTACTTTTGGAACTCGTCAACTTTTAACCTATCTTGCTTTTGGAATATTTCCCAAAACAGATCAATCTTATTATTTTTTGCATCTAACAAGTTACACCTCCTGCCTAACATTAAATGATAGTACGATTAAAATAAAACGAACCTAAATAATTTCAGCGTTTTTAAAGTTTCCTGTACAGAAAATAAACAATAAGCTTGTAAAAGTATATTTTTTTGTGTTTTTGTTATAAAAAAAGGGAAGAGATAAAAAATCTCTTCCCTTTATAATGACTATATTTAGAATAAATTATTTAACAATAATTTCTATAGAAAAATTAAGCAAATTTCTCTTTTTTAGCAGTTCTTTTTCTAACTGTTGGATCTAATTCTCTTTTTCTTACTCTAATTGATAATGGAGTAACTTCAACTAACTCGTCATCTTCAATCCACTCTAATGCATTTTCTAAAGACATAACTTTTGGTGGAACTAATTTAATAGCTTCATCAGCACCTGAAGATCTAACGTTAGATTGTTGTTTTCCTTTAATAGGGTTAACATCTAAATCATTATCTTTTGCGTGTTGACCAATTACCATTCCAACATATACTTTATCTTGAGGTTTAATGAACATAATACCTCTATCTTGTAAGTTGAAAATTGAGTAACCTAAAGCTTCTCCATTTTCCATAGAAACTAAAGCACCATTTTTTCTAGATTCAACTGTTCCTGAATGTGGTCTAAACTCTAAGAATGAGTGGTTCATAACACCCTCACCTTTTGTTTCAGTTAAGAACTCTGTTCTAATACCAATTAATCCTCTTGCAGGAATTTCAAACTCTAACCTTGTATAACCTTCACCCATTGGTACCATGTTTGTCATAGTAGCTTTTCTTTTTCCAAGTTTTTCAATAATTGCACCTGAAAATTCATCTGGTGTATCAATAACAAGATGCTCAAATGGCTCCATTTTAACACCATTTTCTTCTCTAATAATAACTTCTGGTCTTCCAATAGAGAACTCAAAACCTTCTCTTCTCATATTTTCAGCCAAAATAGTAATTTGAAGCTCACCTCTTCCGTTTACTTTAAATTTACCTTCACCAATTTGCTCATAATTCATAGCAATATTAGTGTTCATTTCAGAAGCTAATCTTTCATTGATTTTATTTGAAGTAACAAATTTACCTTCAGTTCCTGCTAATGGACCATCGTTAACTGCAAAAGTTACAGATAAAGTTGGCTCTTCAATGTGCATAGGATCAAGTGGCATTGGATTAGCTGGGTCACATAAAGAATCTCCAACATCAATAGTTTCAAATCCAGCAACAGCAACGATATCACCTGTTCCAGCTGTTTTGATATCAAATCTTTCCATACCTTTAAAACCAATAAGTTTAGTAACTCTACCTTTGATTTTTTCACCATCAGCTTTACATAAAACAACTGTTTCACCCATAGAAATAGTACCATTAAAGATTCTAGCGATACCAATTTTACCAATGAAGTTATCATAGTCAAGTGTAAATACTTGAAGTTGTAAACCATTTTCATCAGCACCTTGTGGTTTTGGAACTTCTTTTAAAATAGTTTGGAATAATGGTGTTAAATCTTTGTTTTCATCTTCTAAAGCTAACTTAGCATATCCATCTCTAGCTGCTGCATAAACAACTGGGAATTCTAATTGCTCTTCTGTTGCATCCATGTTTGCAAAAAGGTCAAATACCTCATCAATAACTCTATCAGGCTCTCCACCTGGTTTATCAATTTTATTGATAACAACGATTGGTCTGTGTCCTAATGATAAAGCTTTTTTAACAACGAATTTTGTTTGAGGCATAACACCTTCTTGTGCATCAACAAGAAGTAAAACAGAGTCAACCATTTTTAAAACCCTCTCAACTTCTCCACCAAAATCGGCGTGACCTGGAGTGTCAATAATGTTAATTCTAACACCTTCATAATCAATTGCAGTGTTTTTAGAAAGAATTGTAATACCTCTTTCTTTTTCAATAGCATTACTATCCATTACTCTTTCATCAACGTTTGCGTGTGAAGCGAAAGTTCCAGATTGTTTTAATAACTCATCAACAAGTGTCGTTTTACCGTGGTCAACGTGTGCGATTACGGCAATATTTCTAATATCTCTCATACATTCTCTTTGGTGTAAATTTTTCGCGATTATATCTAAATTATACTTACATACTCTATTTTGTAAGTTTTTTTCAACAAATTGGTTACAAAAAAGGGTAAATTTGGAGATAATACACTATGAGTTTTATATATATGTTTTTTCACGCTTTTTTTGAAAGTCTAATTTATAAGAAATTAAATAGCATTGAAAATAGAAATTTTCATTCAAGTATGATGTTTTTAATCTCTGCTTTTGTTTTGTTTTTTGTTTACTTATTTTATTTTGGGTTTAATGAAAATGATTTTTCTTTTTTGCAAGAATGGAAATTTTATTTATTAACAGTATTAGAAATATTTGTCTTTTACTTATATAGAGAAAATTATTATCAAAATAAAAGCAACTATACTATGATAAGTATGTTTGTATTTTCTACAATATATCTCATGCCCATTTTAGCTTTTATTTACAATCCAATTTTCAACTTTAATGAAACACTGGATATTAAATACAGTTCTTTTTATGAAGCATTTATATTTTCATTGATTTTGTTTTTTCTAAGTTCTATTTATTATGCTAGTAAAATTAAAAATAAAGAGGTAAAAAACCTTAAATTGCTTATTTTGCTTTTAATTGTTTTACTAAATACTATGTATTTTTCTGTAAAAGTTGTTCAAACTTTCAATGGAATTTTAGTTTACAGTTTTATTCAAATCGTTATTGCTATTTATTTTTTAGTACTTTGCAAAAATGAATCAAAACAAATAAGTCTCAAAAGAGTTGGACTATATCTTGCTTGGCCTGTTCTTTTTATATTTTATGTACTAGCGGCTTCCATAATAGCTGTTGAGTTTATTACAATATTTAAAAGAGTATCTCAAATAATAAGTGCTATGATTCTTGATAAAAAAGTTTACAGAAAAGATTTTATTTTAATTGCTTTAATAATTTTAGTTTCAATATGCTTTTACCTATATAAATTAAACCAATAGAAGTTGCCATGAATTATGAAAATATTTTAAAAGAGATTTACGAAGAGATTCAACCCTATTTAGAACAAGGTCATTTGCCTGATTATATTCCAGCTTTAAAAAATGTAAAAGCTGATGATTTTGCAATGAGTTTAATAACTTTAGATGGTCAAGAACACCATATAGGTTGCTGTGATAAAAAGTTTTCTATTCAAAGTATTTCAAAACTTTTTTCTTTTACTATTGCTTTAGATAAATATAAAAAAGAGCTTTACAAAAGAGTTGGCCATGAGCCTTCTGGAAACCCATTTAATTCTTTAGTTCAACTTGAATATGAAAAAGGAATTCCTAGAAATCCATTTATAAACGCTGGAGCGATTGTTACAACAGATAGTTTAGTTTCAATTTATAAAGAAAAAACCTTTGAAACTATTTTAGAATTTATTAAAAACAGTTCAACTTGTCAAGATTTAGAGATAAATGAAGAAATTTATGAATCTGAATTAGCCCATGGATTTAGAAATTTCGCATTAATTAACATGATGAAAAGTTTTAACAATATTGATAATGACATTGATTTAGTAATTCAAAGCTATTTTAAACAATGCTCAATCATGATGAATACAAAACAACTTGCAAAATCAATTCTATTTTTAGCAAATCATGGAATAAATCCCTTAACAAATGAACAAGTTATTACTGTTTCTCAAGCAAAAAGAATTAACTCATTAATGCTTACTTGCGGTCATTATGACGCTAGTGGAGATTTTGCTTTTAAAGTTGGATTGCCAGGCAAAAGTGGTGTTGGTGGTGGAATTATTGCTTTAATTCCTCAAAAAATGGCACTTTGTGTTTATAGTCCGAAACTAAATAAACAAGGAAATTCATTAGTTGGAACAAAGGCTTTAGAGTTGTTTACAACGAAAACTGGCCTATCTATTTTTTAAAATAACCCTTTTTAAACTCTTAAAATATCGAATATGAATAAAAATTCATATTCAAGTCATAATGAATTCATAATTTTTTTCTAAACTATCATAATCAAGTAATTAGGAAAGAATTTATGAATCATGCTTTAAAAGCATTAAAAGCAAATAAACTAAAAACTATTTTAATATACACAAGCCTTGTACTAGCAATAACATCAATTTTTTTAATAACTTCTATTTCAAATAGTGTAATTTCAATGTACTCATCATTGCTAAAAAGCGATGGTGATATTATAATTACTCAAGCAAAAATCTCTGATACATTTTTTTCAAATGTAGATGTAAAATTAATAGAAGAAATTAATAAAATAAAAGATGTTACAAAAGCTTCAGCACTAATTGTTGGAGCAAGTCCCGTTGAAGAGCTGCCAATAGTCGCTGTTTATGGAGTTTCTAAAAATAGAATTACAAATTATAAACTAGAAAGTGGAGACTATCCAAACAAAAAAGAAGTAATAGTGGGACTTTCTATTTTTGATTCACTAAACAATAAAAATGAAGTAAAAATTGCAAATGAAACTTTTAAAGTAAGTGGAGTTTTCAAAAGTCAAATTGGCTTTGAAAATGGTGGGGTTGTTTTAAATTTAGATGATGCAAGTGCTATTTTTAATAAAAGTGCTTCAATGATTTTAGTTAATACAAAAGTTGACTCAGATATTCAAACTATTGTAAATAAAATCTCTAAATTATCAAATGAAATTGAAGCAAAATCAACTCAAAATTTTGTGGATAACTACAATCA
>JALRJW010000356.1 GCA_023268955.1 Aliarcobacter sp.
ACATGATGTTGCACCTGGAGATGGAGTCATGTTAAAGATAATTCCGTTACCTGGGTTAATTGATGCTTCACCAAGCATTAATTTTTTCTCTTTTTTATCAAGAACTTGTGGTCTAACCCCACCAAATCCTTTTGCATATTCAATATCATCAGTTGATAATGAAGGTACAATTTTTCTAGCATCTTTAACAAATAAACCTTTGTTGATACCTGGAACTTCAAATAAGAAGTTTCTAAATACATAATTTCTAATATCTGAATCTTTTAATAAATCCCAGAAGATTTTAAATGTAGCACCATCAATGTTCATAGTTTTAATACATTGACCTAAAGATTTGAAAATACCTTTGTATCTTTCTAGTACTAATAATGCTAAAGCAGTTGGTCCAAATCTAGTTTTTCCATCACAAAGAATATCAGGATCTCCATGTAATGCAGCGAATGGTAATTTATCATTTTGTACCATATAAACTTTACCGTTTAAGTAAGTTCCATTTGTAATATAGAATGATCCAGCCATTGATAATGATCCCATGTGTTTACCATAACCCATTTTGTGAGCTAAGTATAATGAGTGAGCACCAGCATTAACTACAACGAAATCAGCTGTATATACTGTTCCATTTTTAGTTGTAACTTTAAATTTATCACCAATTTTTTCAATTTCATCTACTTCAGTGTTAAAATAAACATCAGTAGTTTTTTCTGGATTAGCATTTTGACCAGCTTTAACTAATTCTTTAGTCATTTCTCCAAAATCAACAGTAGTATATTGAGATTGAGTACCCATAGCAACGATTGGCTCTGGTCTATCTTTTGTTCTTTCTTTATCAGCATAAACTAATAAAGGCTCTTTTTCTCTTAAATCTTCTTTATCCCATAATTCTAAATAAGGGAAAATTTCTTTGAATTTGTTATATCTATCAGTGATGAATTGAACTTCTTTTTCACCAACACCTAAAGCCATTTTTTGGTGTTTAAACATGATTTTGTCTTGAAGATTATACATTAAGTTGAACTTCTCGATCATTCTTGCAGTTCTTTTAGTAATTTTAGCTTTTTCAAAAGTATAGTTAGTTTCAATATCACCTACGTGAATAGTTTGAGAGTTACTAGTACCTTTAGAGTTTAAAGTTGCTAAATCTTCATATTTCTCTAATAAACAAATGTTGTTTACATCTGAATATTTTGCAAGTTCGAAGAATAAAGCTGCACCAGAGATTCCTCCACCTACGATTACGACTTCATAATGTTTTTCGCTCATTTCATAATTCCTATTGTATTGTAGTTTTGTTGGATGATATCATAAATAGTTTATAAATTAGTTAAAGTTATTTGTCAAAGATTATACAATTTATTCAATGCTTATAGAAAAGTAACACTTTTTCATAAAGATATCATATAAAAATAGTATTACCTTAGTTTAAAAAATTTTGGATATAATCCCTCAATTTAAGCAAAATAATTTTAATTTCAAGGTGTGACATAATGGATTACAAAGATAGTCTACTTTTACCAAAAACTGATTTCCCAATGAGAGGTAATTTACCTCAAAATGAACCAATAAGATATAAACTTTGGGAAGATAAAGCTGTATATGAGAGAATGAAAAGCAATAGAAAAGGTGCTCCTTCATTTACATTGCACGATGGCCCTCCATATGCGAATGGGCATATTCATATAGGTCATGCATTAAACAAGATTTTAAAAGATATTATTGTTAAGTTTCACTATTTTGAAGGTAAGTCTGTTAGATATGTTCCGGGATGGGATTGCCATGGTTTACCAATTGAGCAAAAAGTTGAAGAGAAAATTGGAACTACTAAGAAAAAAGAGCTTCCAAAATCAAAAATTAGAGAATTATGTAGAGAACATGCTTCAAAATTTATTGATATTCAAAGGGAAGAGTTTAAACAACTTGGGGTAATAGGTGATTGGAATAATCCTTATTTAACTATGGATTTCAAATTTGAAGCTAATATTTATAGAGAACTTTGTGCTATTGCAAAGCAAGGTTTATTAGTTCAAAGAAGCAAACCTGTATATTGGTCATGGGCTGCTCAAACGGCACTTGCTGAAGCAGAAGTTGAGTATGAAGATAAAACTTCACCATCTATTTATGTTGCGTTTAAATTACAAGACATGGATGCAAGTGTTATTATTTGGACTACAACTCCTTGGACTTTACCTGCAAATACAGGTATTGCTTTAAATGGTGAAGAAGAGTATGTATTAACAAGTGATAAATTTGTTGTTGCTAAAAAACTATATAATCAATTAATAGAAAAAGAGATTATTAAAGGTGAAGTTGTTGAAACTATCGACCCAAAAACTTTAGAAAATAAATTTGCTACAAATCCATTAAATGATAGAAACTCTAAAATTGTTTTAGGTGATCACGTTGAAATGGAAACAGGAACGGGTGCTGTTCATACAGCTCCAGGACATGGTGAGGATGACTACAAAGTAGGATTAAGATACAAACTTGATGTTATTATGCCTGTTGATGCTGAAGGTAAATATGATGAAACAATAGTTAGAGAAAAGCTATTTAGAGATACTGAAAAATATTTAGGTATGCACGTATTTAAAGCAAATGAGATGATTTTAGAAGAGTTAGGTGAAGCACTTTTAAGCAGAGTTGATATAAGACACTCTTACCCACACTGTTGGAGAACTCATAAGCCAATTATTTTTAGAGCTACTAAACAATGGTTTATCTCTATTGATGATGAGTATGGTCAAAAAAATCAAACATTAAGACAAAATGCAATGGAAGTTGTGCAAAATCTTAAGTTTTATCCTGAATGGGGAAGAAATAGATTAAAAGCAATGCTTGAAGGAAGACCTGATTGGTGTATTTCTAGACAAAGAGATTGGGGTGTGCCTATTGCATTCTTTAGAAACAAAAAAACTGATGAAATCATTTTTGATGAAAAAGTTTTAAATTATACAGCTATGATTTTTGAACAAAAAGGTTGTGATGCTTGGTATGATTTAGAGATTTCTGAATTATTATATCCAGGAAGTGGATTAAATCCAGAAGATTTAGAAAAAACTATGGATATTTTAGATGTATGGTTTGATTCAGGTTCTACACAAAATGCAGTTTTAAGATCTAGAAATTATGATGCTGGAACATTCCCTGCTGATATGTATTTAGAAGGAAGTGACCAACACAGAGGTTGGTTCCAATCTTCACTTTTAACTACTTTAGCATCATCTGAAATTGCTCCTTATAAATCGATTTTAACACACGGATTCACTGTTGATGAAAAAGGTGAAAAAATGTCGAAATCAAAAGGAAATGTTGTTGCACCTGATAAAGTTTTAAAACAATATGGAAGTGAGATTTTAAGATTATGGGTTGCTATGAGTGATTATCAATCTGACTTAAAAATTTCAGATAACATTTTAAAACAAAATGCAGAACTTTATAGAAAAATCAGAAAGACAGCAAGATTCTTACTTGCAAATGTTGATGGTTTAGAAGAGATTGTTTCTGTAGATAAAATGGGTGTATTTGATAAATGGGTATTAAAAAGAGCTAAGAAAACTTTTGATGAAATTCAAGCTGCATTTGATGTTTATGAA
>JALRJW010000120.1 GCA_023268955.1 Aliarcobacter sp.
TATTTTAAAGTATTTGTTGATTTGATATATTTAGAATCTCCACCAAGTCCTGCGATTTCAGCTGACATATTTACTTTGTATCCTTTTCTTGGAAGCATATAATCATCTGTATTATCATAGTTGATGTATGGCGTAATAGAACTTGTTAAATAATCAGTTGGTTTAAATTGATTATCAGAATCTACAGTTGTACCTTCTATATAAGTATAATCTTCAGTTACAGAATCAAATCTATATTTTAAACCAGCATATAAATCTCTAATTACCTCTTTACCAGCACTTACACTAAAACCAGTTAAAGTAACTTTTGAATCATATTCAGTTCTTGATACTTCTCTATCCGTTCTATGAATTTCAACTGTACCATTATATTGACTATCATTAATTGATGGATTAGTTAAAGAAATGGCATAGTTTGATTGTTGCTTTGATAAATCAGCACTAATACTTAAACCTAAACCTGAACCAAACACATTTCTATCTGAAACAGAACCATTAATCATAAGTCCATCATAAGAACCATATCCACCACCAAGCATTAGTGAACCAGTTGCTGCTTCTGTAACTTTTACTAAAATATCAACTTTATCTTCAGTAACTCTTTTTTGTTCAATAATTACCTCATCAAAAAATCCACTTCTTTTTAATTTTGATTTAGAATCATTGAAATCTGTTAAAGAAAATAAATCCCCTGGAGCTAAATAAACATTTCTTCTAATAACTCTGTCTAATGTTCGACTATTTCCTGAAATTTTAACATCATTGATATAAACTTTTTTATTCGGAATTACAGAGAAAACTACATTTACTTTTCCTTCAGCTTCATTTTTTTGGATATCAAATTTAACTTCTGCAAATGCATAACCTTTATCAGCAATTGCTGTTTTAATCATCTCTTGATCAATTCTCATTTTTTTAATATTGAAAGTTCTTCCAACCTTTAAAAATAGTTTTTCAAACAATTCGTCTTTATTTAAAATATTTTCATCAACAAAGATTTTAATATCATTAATTTCGTAAGTTTTACCTTCTTCAACAAAAAAATCTAATTTAGCTTCATTTGAAGCAAAATCAATATTTAAAAAAGGTTCTTTAACTTTAGCATCTAAATAACCTTTTTCAAAGTATAGTTCATTAATTCTTCTAGCATCATATGGAAGTTGATCAATTTTAACTTCACCATCATTTTGACCAAAAAACCAAGAAGCAAACTCTTTTTCTTTATTTGCAGTCACAGCTTCAAAATCATTATTATCTAATTCATTTGCTCCATAATAATTTGCTTCAGTTATAAAAATAGGTTCACCTTTGTTAATAGTATACGTAAGTTTAATAGATTGATCATTAACTTGTTCTGTTTCAACTTCAATAACAGAGTTAATATATCCTTCACTTTCAAGCATATCTAGTAGAACTTTTTTACCTGATTCAACTTTTTCTTTAGTGTATAATGAACCCTTATCTAGTTTCATAAGTTTTCTAACTGCAGCAATATCTTCTTCTCTAGTTTTATATCCATCAATTTCAACAGCTACTATTGAAGGTTTTTCTTTAAATTCTAAAGTTATATTTCCATTTTCATTATAAATTCTAATGTCATCAAAATAACCAAAAGAATAAAATTTCTTTATGGCTTTGTTTAATTTGTCTAAATTTAATTCATCTGATACTTTCATATCAAGAGTCTCATTAACAACGTCAGTAGATATTCTAGTTAAATTTTTTAAATCAATTGACTTAATAGTTTCTGCATAAAGTGCAGTTGAACATATTAAAGAAAGTAGTACTAAATTCTTTTTCACAGTAATCCTTGAAAAGTATTATTTTAGCAAAGAATATATCTAAATTCAGATTATATAAATATTAAGATATAATACAAAAAAAATCAAAAAGGTTATATGTTGAATATTGGTATTGTTGGACTAGGACTAATGGGTGGATCACTTGCTAAAGCTGTTAAAAAATATGGTATTGCAAATAAAGTTTATGGATATGCTAGAAGTGAAAAATCTAAGAAAGAGATATTAGAATTAGGTTTGGTTGATGAGCTTGTTGATATTAAATCTTTAAAAGAAAAATCTGATGTAATTGTTTTAGCAATGCCTGTGGATAATATTATTTCATTTTTACCAAATCTTCTAGATATTAGAAAAAATACAACCATTATGGATTTAGGTTCAACAAAAGAGTTTATTGTTAAAAATATTCCCTCTTCAATTAGATCAAATTTCGTTGCAGCTCATCCTATGTGTGGAAGTGAGAAGTTTGGACCAAAAGCTGCTATGGATAATCTGTATGAAGGCAAAACCGTAGTTTTATGTGATTTGGATGCTAATGAAGAACTTCATAAAAATAGAGCTATTAAAATATTTCAAGATATAGGTATGAGACTTGTCTTTATGAATTCACGTGAACATGATATTCATGCTTGTTATATGTCTCATCTACCTCACGCTATTTCATTTTCTTTAGCTAATACAGTTATGGGTCATGAAGATGGAAGATCAATTGTTGCACTTGCAGCTGGAGGATTTAAAGATATGAGTAGAATAGCTAAATCAAGTCCTGATATGTGGACAGATATTTTTAGACAAAATAGAGAAAATCTTTTATCTTCAATTGACCTTTTTGAAAATCATATGAAAAAAGTTAGACAAATGGTTGAAGAGGAAAATTATGAAGAGTTAAAAGAGTGGATGAAAAAAGCAAACACTCTTCACGAAATTTTATAAATTTAGTTTCTTGAAGTTATTGCTTCAAGAACACTAATAGCTTGTTTATGTTCTTTTACATCATGACATCTGATGATTGATGCTCCATTTTCAATAGCTTTTAAATGAATTGCTATTGTCCCTGGTAATCTTTCTTCAACGCTACTTGGATAAATTTTATCAATCATTGATTTTCTGCTTGCTCCAATTAAAAGTTCACATCCAAAATGCTCAAAATAATTAAGTTTATTTAATAAATCTAAATTATGCTCTAAAGTTTTTCCAAATCCAATTCCAACATCAAGAATAATTTCCTTAATTCCAAAACTTTTTGCTTTTGAGACTTGATTGGTAAAATAGTTATCAATATCTAAAATCACATTTTCATAATATGGATCATTTTGCATATTTAATGGATCATTTTGCATATGCATGATTACAACACTTGCATTATATTTTGAAGCAATTTTACAAACTTCATCATTTGCTAAGCCTGTAATATCATTTACAATATTAAAGCCCTTATTTAAAACAAAATCAATAACTTTAGGGG
>JALRJW010000205.1 GCA_023268955.1 Aliarcobacter sp.
ATTCTAATCTTATTTTTTTTGCCTGCATAGCTCCAACGGTAGAGCAACTCCATGGTAAGGAGGAGGTTGCAAGTTCGATTCTTGCTGTGGGCACCATACTTTCTTCTTGGATTTATTTCAATTTCTATGGGCTATTTTTTACAATTTACTATGTTTTAATTTGGATTTAACTTATGATATTATTTATCATAATATTCAATATCAAAACTTCTAATTCTTTCATCTAAATAGTAATCAATTTTTATAGGTCTACAAATTTTGTCTAAGTATATATTTCCACCTATATTTTTTGAATAAGTTAAATCACTATTACCTCTAATTACAAATGAAGTTGAGAAATAGTATCTAAATGTATCTATTATTTTTTGTGATGATTCAAAAATTGAACCTAAGCTAAAAAATTCATAAGATAGAGTATCTGTTAATACTTTTTCAATAGTATATGCTTTTATTACTTCTAGTATATATTTTTTATCATCTGAAGATAATCTAGTACAATCTTTTTTACTCATACTTAGATATTTATAGTAATTAGTTTGTTTTTCATATTCTATATTATTTCTATCTAATGCATGAAGATTTCTGTAAACTTCAAGATTTTCATTAATATCATTTTTTGCAATAATGTCTAATTTTATAAGAAATTTTGTCTCAAGGTTTTTTTTATCAAAATCACTCAATTTTTTATATTCTTCTACTAAAGATTTGAATCTTTCTGATTCAATATTTTGGATTGTTTCATTAATACTTTTAGATTTTAATGTATCAAGCTTTGCCTCTGGTCTTAAAAAACTAAATGCAATTATGATAAGTACAATAAAAGTTAATATAAAAAATAATCTTGAATTCACAATAAACCTTTTAAAAATTATAATGTAATAATATCTAAAAATTATTTTATTGAAGTTTAATAAGATAATATTTATTTTATTTTATATTGAATATTAAGTTTATGGCACATTTTAATTCCATATAAATATATAATCCATGATACATATATCCATAAGAATGTAAATAATAAAGTAGCTAAAGATCCATAAATAGTAGTGTAAGTTTTATTATATATTACATAATATACAAATAAATCTTTTGTAACTGATAGTATTACTAAAGTTACAAAAGAAGAAGAAATAGCCGCTTTATTGTTAATCTCTCTATTTACACTTAATTTAAATAAACTATAAAAAATTATCCAAGCAAAAACAAAAGTCAATATATCTTTTAATATGTTATTTTCATAAAATGTTGTTAATATGTTTAAGGCTATTAATAACACTGTAAGAATCAAAATATAAAATGAGTAGAAAATAAAAGAAAAATGAATAGATTTTCTTTTTGTTCTATGTATTTTATTTACTATGTATTCATAATCTTTAAAAAACATAATTGAAATAAAAAGCATATAGATAATTCCGATATATCCTAATTGATTAGAGTTAGATATATACTTTTTAAGGCTACTTATTATTTCATTAGAGTGAGTTGGGTTTAACATATCAAATATATAATCTGTAAATATTTCTAAATATTTATTAAACTCTGGAAAATTTGAAATAGTAGATATTATTAAAGCTATAATAGGCAATATTGCAAAGATAGTGAAGAAACTTAAACTTGCAGCGTAGTAAGTTGTATCATCGTTAAAAAAGTCATCTAACACATTTAAAATCTTTTTAAATATGTTAGAGTTTTCTTTTTTATTAGTTTCCATTTAAAACTACTTATAGTCCCATTTTAAATGGATTTAAAATATTATTAGGGTCGAATGCTTTTTTAATTTGTTTAAATAAATTAATTTCTGCATCTGTAAAGGCAATATTCATAAATGGTGCTTTTGATAGACCTATACCATGTTCACCTGAAAGTGTTCCACCCATATCAACTACAAATTGGAAGATATCTTCAATAGCTTTATGTCCATCGTGCATCTCTTTTTCATTTGTTTTATCTTTAACCATTACATTTACGTGAATGTTTCCATCACATGCATGTCCAAAACAAGGAACTTGGAAGCCATATTTTTCACCAATGGCATAAATTCCATCTAATGCTTCAGGAAGTTTAGATCTTGGAACTGAGATATCTTCATTTAATTTTTTAGTACCATATATCATAGTTGCAGGGCTTGCGTTTCTTCTTGCAAACCATAATTGTTTACCATGATCTTCATCTCTTGCTTCAATAAATCCAATTGAACCATAATTTGCAAATGATTCTTTTAGTGTTTGAATTTGTGAATCAATTTCTGCTTGTGATGAACCATCAACATCACCAACTAAAACTCCACCAGCATCATCAGGTAATTCAACTTGAGGGAACTTTTGTTTTAAAGCTTTAATAACTAAGGCATCTAAAAATTCCATAGCAACAGGATTTGCACCAGCTGCAAGTGATTTAAATACAGCATTCATAGCTTTATTTACATTAGGAAATATTCCCATATAAGTTTGTTTGAATTTTGGTTTAGGAATCAGTTTTAAAGTGATTTCAGTAATTACTGCTAAAGTTCCTTCTGAAGCAATTAAAATACCAGCTGTATTGTATCCAGCTACATCTTTAATAGTTTTTTTACCAGCAACGATAATATCACCATTTGGTAAAACAGCCCTTAATGCTACAACATAATCTTTAGTAATTCCATATTTAGCAGCTCTCATACCACCTGCATTTTCAGAAACATTTCCACCTAAAGTAGAGTATTCTTCACTAGCTGGATCTGGTGGATAAAATAAACCAACTGCTTCCACAGCTTTTTGAAATTCCATATTAATAAGTCCAGGTTGAACAACTCCAACCATATTTTCCATATCAATTTCAAGTAATTTATTCATATGTCTTTCAAGACTTAATATAATTCCACCATTTGATGGTAACGCTCCACCTGTAAATCCTGAACCAGCTCCTCTTGGAACAATAACAATTCCATGTTCATTGCAGTATTTTAAAATATCTGAAATATCTTGCTCGTGTCTTGGAAATACAACAGCATCTGGTTCAAATCTTTCTCTTGTTGCATCATAAGAAAAAGCAATTAAGTGTGCTTTGTCTTTTTTAATATTTTCTTGACCAACAATAGATGTTAAATAATCTAAATGTTTTTGTTCTATCATTTTTTATAATCCTATTTGATATTTGTAATAATCTTCATATTTATCTGAATCAATCTCTTTTGATTCTTCACTATCTTTAACTTTTGATATTAATTTTGATACAAAACCTTTTATACCATCAATTTCAGGCAATAAAGATGAAATTCCTGTAACTCTTGTATAAAATGGCATTTGTGCATCTGTATCGTCATATGTAATGTAGTAGTTATCTAAAATATTTAAAGTTCTAGTATCTAAAATATTTACTTTTTGATCAACAACAATAAAAATTGTTCCTAAATCTTTTGATTTTGCATATTCTTGAATATCTAAAATTGTAGGTTTTGCAATGTTATTGAATTTTAAGTACGAACCAAACATATCAGCGTGTTCAAATGTAAAGTCTGCAAATTTCTTTCTTACAACCTGGAAAACATCTTGTGAAGGTGCTATAACCATTGCATTTGTATAAAGATAATTTAATGCTAAAACATCACCTTTTTGTACAGTTCTACTTGTATTTGGAATTGCATCTTGTTTTAAGCCATCAAATTCTTTAAACTCTACCACTGAATTTTTTTCATTTGTTGAAACTACTTTAGCAATTCCTGTGATAATATTTTTATTGTTTCCATACTTATGAATAACTACACCACTTTGTCCAACAATTAAATTTGGTACATTAATTGTAGATTGATTATTTTCTAAATTATCTATTATTGAAATATTTGTTTTTGGATTAAATGCAGTTTTTTGAGCTCTTTTAGGCTGTGATTTCATATCACTTAATAGATATTTATAATCAAAATTTTCACCTTTAGTTTCAATTTTAATATCTAAAATCTTCCAACCTTTTTGCTTCATATCAGAAACTGAAAAAACACCATTACATCCTTCCCCATCTAAAGGTATATTTTCAATATTTGCTAACTCTTTAGTATTGTTTTTATAGCAAACAATGTTTTTAGCATTTAATGAAGAAACACTTAGTGTAATTACTGAAGTTGTTAATAATATTTTTGAAATAGTTTTTATCATGAGTTTTCCTAAATTTGTTATTTTGCTTGAAGTTCGGCTAATTTTTCTTTTACTTCACTTACATGAAGTACTTCAATTTTTTCACCTTTTACAGATTTTTTCTTTCTTACGTTTACTTTATCCCAAACAGCAGCTATGTTTCCTTCAGGATTGATGATAAAAGTAGTTCTAACAACACCCATAAACTCTTTTCCCATAAATTGTTTAAGTTGCCAAACTCCATAATCTTCACACATTTTTTTAGTTTCATCAGATAATAGAGTAATTGTTAAATCTTTTTTTTCTATAAAATCTCTATGTTTTTTTGTTGAATCAGGGCTAACTCCTAAAATCATTGCATCTAAATCATCAAATTGCATATGTTGGTCTGTAAAATCACATGCTTGAGTTGTGCAACCTGGAGTTAAATCTTTTGGATAAAAGTATAAAACAACCCATTTCCCTTTTAAATCTCTTGAACAAATTTCTATATCATCTTGATTTTTAGCACAAAAATCTGGAGCTTTATTTCCAACTTCTAACATTGTTTTCTTTCCTTTGTAATTTTATATTTTATTTTATTGCAATAAATGTGGCAAAATTAACCCATTTAAATATGCATTCAAAATGCTTGAACCCACAATCTTTAATCATTTTTTCATTTTCTTGAATTGTATAAGGTATCAAAACGTTTTCCAAAGCTTCTCTTTTTTGAGCAATCTCATACTCACTATAACCTTGGTCTTTTTTATATTCATAATATTTATCTATGTAAAGTTTATTAATTTTTGAATCAGTGGTAATTATTTTTTCACTAAAAATGAAAAGTCCACCATCTTCTAATGAATCATATATTTTTTTTACTAATTTTTCTCTGTTTAATGGTCTGATAAACTGTAAAGTGTAATTTGAAAAAATCAATTTTGGATTTTTATATTCAATTTCAAAAAAGTCATTATTGAAAAAAGTAATATCAATACCAAATGCTTTTGATTTCTTTGTAGCTCTGTTTATCATAGCTTCAGAACTATCAATACCTATTAGATTAAGTTTAAAATCGCAGTGTTTACCAAGCTCTATTAATGTTGAAGCTGTTGAACAACCTAAATCATAAACTGTATCGTTATTAGTTAAATAGTTTTTAGCAAAATCAATTGATAATTTTTGTGATTCTTTGTAAAAAGGTACTGACCTATTTAACATATCGTCAAAAACTGATGCAACTTCCTCATCAAATTCAAACTGTTTTGTAATGGATTTTTCAAATACTTTATCTATCATGGCAGATATTTTAGCTAAATGTATATTAATAGATATTGATAATTTTAAGAAAACTTAATATAATAAAAATAGTTATCTTAACTAAGGATTTTATATGCGTATTAAAGTTTTTACATTTTGTTTCTTTTTGATTTCTAATATATATCTATATGGATATGAAACAGTTAATTTTAGGGGTTTAGAGTTAAAAGAATTAATTAAAATTGTATCAAAAGTGTTAGATAAAAACATATTGATTTCTACAAATATTAATCATAAAATTGATTTTATTTCAAATAAAAAATTATCAAAAGAAGAGTTATTTGAACTTTTAAAAGTTACTTTAAATAAAAATGCTTTGCAAATATCAAAGTTTAATGGTTTTTATGTGGTTGAAGCAAAAGAGATAATAATTAAAAAAGAGATTAAGACAATAGATATAAAAAATATTGAAGTTGATGAAATATTTAAAATTCTTAAATCACTGAATTTAAATAAGGAGATTGTAATTTCAAAAAATGAAGAATCTAATTCTGTAATTTTACTTGGGCTAAATGAAGAAATAGAGATTTTAAGTAATTTTATAAAAAGTTTAGATGAAGAAAAAATTCAAGTTTTTGTCCAAGCAAAGATTATTGAAGTTAATAATGATATGATTTCAAAAGTAGGTTTTTCCTATGGTCTTTTTGCATCTGAAACAAACTCAAATGATATAATCACTTTTTCTTCTAGTTTAAATGGTGGTTCAAATTCTATATCAGAAGTGCAAAACACCATTGGCTTAAATATACCTAATTTAGCTTCATCACTAGCTCTTGGTGCAACATTAAATTTACTAAAACAAAATGGTGCTTTAAATATTATTTCATCTCCATCTATTTTAGCCTTAAATAATAAAGAAAGTGAAATATATTCAGGTCAAACTATTTCAATAAAAACATCTTTTTCTTTAAGTGATGGTGGAACTAGCAGTGAAAATTACAAAAGAGAAGATGTTGGATTGTCCTTAAAGGTTAAGCCTAGAATTTCTAGTTTTGATAAATTAAGTTTAGATATAAATTCAGTTATTGAAGGAATTAAAACTACTCAAACTCAAAGCGGTAACGCAGATACATCGAAAAAGTCCATAAATACAAGCGTAATCTTAAATAATGGTGAAAGTGTTATTATAGGTGGTTTAACTCAAGAAAAGAATGAATCTACAATTTATAAAGTTCCAATTTTAGGTGATATTCCAATTATGGGAGCACTATTTCAAAATAAAAGCAATAATAATTTTAAGAATGAATTATTAATAGTTGTTACTCCTTATATTATTCCAAAATCAAAGGATATTACATATATAAATAATCAGTTAGCAATATTGAAAAGTCTAGAAAACAGTTTTTTGAAAAAAGCTTTAGATAATTTAGAAAAAAAAGAGTGATAATTAAAATATCTTTAATCTTATAGATTTTGAAAAACTAGACTGCGAAAAACTCTTTAGCTTCTTTAATATCTAAATCAATTTGTGTTTTTAAAGAATCAAAGTCTTCAAATTTTTTATTATCTCTTAATTTCTTGATAAATTTGATTTGAATTGTATAGTCTTTATTTATGATATTTTCATCTAATATATGTGTTTCAATTGCAAAATTGCCATCAGTTGTTGTTCTATGGCCTATAAATGAAATTGAATTATATTCGTTTTCATTTAAAACTGTTTTTGTGATGTAAACACCATTTGATGGTAATAAAAAGTCTTCACATCTTAAATTGATAGTTGGTACAAAGTTTTTACTGCCTAATCCTTGACCTTTAATTTGTGAACCATAAATTTTATACTCTTTTCCTAAAAGTTTATTGGCTTTACATATATCTCCATCTTTGATGAATTCTCTAATAAATCTTGAATGAATAGGAATATTATCTATTGAAATTTCATCAATAATTACAACTTCCCCATTAAAAAGTTTTTTTAATTCATTTACACAATATTTTCTATTTTTACCAAAACAAAAATCAAAACCTACTACTATTTTTTTTAGATTTGGAAATTCTTCTTTTATCAAATCAATAAATTGAATACCTTCAAGGTGTCTGATATTTTCTAATACATAATAATAAATTGGATATTTTGAATACTCTTGTCTATATCTTTTTGGAGTTAAATTTGCATAACCAGATTCAATAGACACTATAGCTCCATTGTCATCAAGGTTTTTAAATAGTTCTTGATGTGCAACGTGCATTCCATCAAAACCTCCAATAGCTATTGAAGTTATACTATTTTTATTTACTAAAATAGAAGAGTTCTTCTTCATTTCCATCTTTTCCTTGCAGTTTACTCAAACTTGAGTGGTTTAATTTCCAATTTAATTTTTGTGTATATTCTATAAAAACTTCTCTTGCCTTTAAGATTGCATTTTTATCTTTTACAACACCTTTTTTATCTCTTTTGACATTATTACCAACTTCAAACTGTGGTTTAAAAAGAATGATAATATCTTTAAAAGCTAAATAATTAATAGCTTCAATAATATTTAGAATTGATATAAAAGAGACATCGCATGTAACTATTTCAAAATTTTTATCTTTTTTGAAATCTCTTATATCTGTATTCTCAAAAAATCTTATTTTTGGATTTTGTTTTATTTTTTTATGAAGTTGATTAGTCCCAACATCAACACAAGTTACATTTAACACATTTTTTTCTAAAAGTATTTGAGTAAATCCACCTGTACTGCTACCAATATCAAGGGCAACTTTATCTTCTAAATCTAAATTAATTTCATCTAAAAAGTATTTAAGTTTATATGCCGCACGACTAACATAAAAATCATCTTCTAAAATTTCAATAGTATTATTTTCTTCAACATTAAATGATGGTTTCGTTATAATCACGCCATCAATTTTTATTTTATTTGCTTTAATAAGTTCAGAAGCTTTGTTTCTGCTTTGCAAATTAAAATTATTAACTAAATACAAATCCAATCTCATGGGGGAATTATAGTTGAAGTTTGTTCAAAAAGAGTTTAGTCACACATATGAAGAAAAAAAGTCAAAATTTATTGCCCATCTTTTTCCTTATGAAATGTTTGATGATGTTATGATGAGACTAAAAAATGAACATCCAAAAGCTAGACATCATGTTTATGCATATAGATACCTAAATGAATTTGATCAAGTTGTTGAAAATAGCAGTGATGATGGAGAACCTAAAGGAACTAGTGGAAAACCATCTTTAGCCGTTTTAAGTGGAGCTGAACTTATAAATACAGCTGTAATAATTGTTCGATATTTTGGTGGTATTAAGTTAGGAACTGGTGGATTAGTAAAAGCTTATAGTAATATTGTAAATGAAGTTATAAATCAATGTGAACTAAAAACTTATGAAAAATTACTAACTAAGTATATCGAATGTGAATACAATGATCTATCGAAAATTGAATACATATTAAATGGTTTTGAAATTATTATAAAAAATAAAGACTTCCAAAATAATGTAAAAATAGAGCTAGCAATTACTAAAGAAAATATTGAAAATTTAGAAAATGAGTTACCAATAAATATTAATTTTTATTAATTAAAATTTATCTACTAAATTGTATAAATCATCATAAACATCAAGATTAGAAACTTTAAATTTTATTTCAGATGAATCTTTTTTAAAAATTTGATTACAATCCATACAAACTGTAAAAAGATTCTCTAAATTATATCCACCACCCATTTCTATTTCAGTGACAAACAATGTTGCTGACTCTGATAGTTTTACAGGTTTTGAACATCTTTTACAAGATCTTTCATCTCTTTTCCAAGTTGCTTCTCTTCTTTGTTTCCAATCATTTGGTGCTTTTAAAGAATTTATAGATTTTTCGTCATACATGTACCATTGTTTAGCTTTATTTAGTCCATCTTGTGTTGTTCTTTCAAAAGGCATTTCAATTAATTGGCTGATAATATTTTCAATAACTAAAGATTGTCTAACTCTAACATCTTTTTCTTGAGCAGTTTTAGATATTATTGAAAATTCAAATCTTTTTTTAGGATATTTAACTCTTAAATAGTTTTTTAACTCTCTAACAAAATCGTTAAAACCATCAGTTTTGTAAAAAAATGTAAATATTTTTTCTCTGTACAAATATAATGGAAGGATTAAAACAACGAGTAAAGTAGTAGAGTAAATAACATAATCAAGACCTAATTTCAATAATTTTCCTTTTTTTAGATTATTTCTGGGTTAACTTTATGTAAAGTTAATGTTTTTTTAACTTCATCATGTTCACCAGTTGCTAGTTTTTGAAGTTCATTTACATGAATTACAGGTAATAACACATCTCTTCCTGAAATTTTACCCATAGTTTTTCTGTTGTAATCAAAAATATAAAAATCAGCATCATTATCCACAAGTAAAAAATCAGCATTTTGGTCAAAGGCATCTAAGATGATTTTCGTAGCAATTTTATTTGTGATTGTTGGATTTGCGTTGTAAGTATTTCTAGCTAATGGCAGATTAGCTGTTTCATAATTAACTGATTTAGCATTTAATTGACTTAGTAATTTATTAGCTTGGTCATTTTGATTTGAATTATAGTAAGCAATATTAAAATCTTTAAAATCATGTTTTAT
>JALRJW010000262.1 GCA_023268955.1 Aliarcobacter sp.
GGATCTAATGGGAAGGGATCTACAGGTTATTTCTTATCTCAAATGTTAGAGCATCTTGGATATAAAGTAGGGTATTATTATTCGCCATTCACAATCGATAGATTTGATAATATTTTAATACAAAATAAAAGTTTAAAAAATGTCCTAAATAAATACCTTTTTTATCAACATGAAATGATTAGTGCAGGATTAACTGAGTTTGAACAAGATACCGCGTTAGCTTTTTTAATGTTTAGTGAAGAAAAAGTGGATTACGCAATCATTGAAGTTGGTCTTGGAGGAATTGATGATGCTACAAACGTCATTCAACCAGATATTGGAATCATCACCTCTACATCTTTAGAACATGCTGAAATTATCGGGCCTTCTATTTACGATATCGCAGCGCATCAAGCAGGCATTATAAAAAAAGGTATGCAAGTATTGCTTTCAAAATCGATAGATGAAGATATTAAAAAAGTATTTTTAAACCAAATCAACGAAGTATCTGCAGTACTCATTAATGATTATCCTATCGTGAAAGATCATGTATTTCCTCATTATCAAGAAAATAATGTATCACTTGCATTTCAGGCACTGAATTTAATCAAACAACAATCTTCTTTTCCTTTTTCTATTCTTAAAACAATGCCATTTAGATTTCAATATATAAAACACAACGTTATTTTTGATGGTGCACATAACCTAGAAGGTATCCAAGCACTTATTGATACATTACAAAAAGAACAATTAAAACCGATGGTTTACATGTCCATATTAAATACAAAGAAATATGATGACATGATTCAAACGATGATGACTTATACCGGACATGTTTATGTCACATCTTTCGAGCATCAACAGAGCATTCAATTCAATGATATTGCTCATATAAAAGGAGCTGTTTGGGTTGAAATACAGGAAATAATTGAAAATACTTTAGCTGCTTTATTTCCGTGATATATGTCTCTAACTATAGCGTTTGTATTTACAATAGCAAATCCACCACCAATTGCTTGAAAAAATCTAAATATCAACATTTGTTCAATTGAAGTTGAAAATGAAATCAATATTGAAAACAGAATATAAATAAAAATTCCAACAAATATAAATCTTTTTCTTCCATATTTATCAGATAATGGTCCTCCAAAAAGTTGCCCTATTGCTAAACCCAGCAAATACACGCTTAAAGTCTGTTCTATATTTGCAATGGAAGTTGAGAAACTCTGAGAAATTTGTAAAAATGAAGGTAAATAGGTATCAACAGCTAAAGGTGCAATAGATGTTAACATCGCAAGGATTATTACAAATCCCTTGGGTAAATCGTATGTTTTATTCATCTTTTAAAAACTCATTTATATCATTTTTTAGTTCATTAAAATATGGATTCCAAGTAAGTCTAGCGTGATATAAACCATCAACATTATATCCCCATGAAGAGAAACAAGTTTTATTTCTTGAAATAAACTTCTTATCTTTTTGTCCATTATTAAGCATTATGTAGTTTCCATTTTCTCCATAATAAGCATTGTCTTTTGAAAACATAACACTCAAATGTGAAAAATTGCTAATTCTTTTTTCAGGTAGATAACTATTATAAACTTTAAATCTTTTATTATCTAAAAGATTTTTCATCTCTTCTTTTGTTTCATTTATATTTGCATATAAAATGAATTTTGATTTTTCATTAGTAAATTTTTTTTGAAAAATTTCAACTGTTTTTTCATAATCAATAACACTATCATCTTTTGAAAAAACAAAAAATGCGGGTCTATCAAAAACTTTGTTTTGGAATTTTTCTTGAACTTTTAATGTTGTTTTATAGTACAAATTAACTTCATTCATTGGCATTGATTCATATTTTAAGATATTGTTTTCTTCATCAATATCCAACCAATCCATAAAATATGAAACAAATGGAGAAAAAACAATTACTTTGCTTTTTGAATAAAATCCAGGTGAAAATAAATACAAACCTTTTATTGATTTATCATCAATTGCATATGAAGTTACTAAATTTGCACCCGTTGAAAAACCACCTAACCATATTTCATAATTCTCTTTTTTTAAAAGATTTATATGATGTTTTACAACATTTTCCCAATCTTTTAAAGAAGGAAGCATCAAATCAGCAGGTTTTGAAATATGACCTGGTAATAAAATAGTTCTAACTAAAAATCCATTATTCGTAAAAACTTTAGAGATATCTTTATAATATGCAGGAGAATCAGTTAACCCATGTACTAGTAAAATTGCTTTTTTTGAAGATGAATTATTTGGTTTAAGTTCAAAAGGCATTACTAAATCTAACTCTTGATTTTTATTTTCAGTAATAAAATTTCTATTTTCTAAAAGCCATTTTTTAGTGTCACTTAAATACAAATCAAAATTTTCTTGATCATATTTTGGCAAAGATTTTGAACTTTTAAAAGCAGGAATATCTGGAGTTTTTACACAAGAAGTAAAAATAAAAGGAATAAATAAAATAAAAAAAGCTAGTAAATATTTAAAAAAATAGTTTTTCATTTGTTTCTCATAAGCTTTTTTTATTTTATTTAGATTTAAAAGTAGAGAAAATTCTCTCTACTTTTAACTATTAATGTAAGAAGTGTCTAACACCTGTGAAGTATAAAGCCATACCATGTTCATTAGCAGCTTCAATAACCTCATCATCTCTTACACTTCCACCTGGTTCAATTACACATTTAACACCAGCTGCTGCTGCTGCGTCAATTGAATCTCTAAATGGGAAAAATGCTTCAGATGCTAAAACTGAACCGCTAACATCAATTCCCATATCTTCTGCTTTTCTTAAAGCAGCTTTTGCAGCATCAACTCTTGAAGTCATCCCCATACCAATAGCTACAACTGTTGAATCTTTAACATAAACAACACAGTTAGATTTTGTACCAGCTGCTACTTTTACAGCGATTTCCATATCTTTTTTCTCTTGTTCTGTTGCACTTCTAGTTGTTTTTAATTCAGCATTTTTAACTTCATCAACTCCAACAACATCAGAATCTTGATATACAAAACCACCATCTACGATTTTAAAGTTAAAGTCATCATTTGCTAACTCTAATTTAGCAGTACCTTGTTTGAAAAGTTTTAATCTTTTTTTAGTATTGAAAATTTCTAAAGCTTCAGCAGTAAAATCAGCAGCAAATACAACTTCTAAGAAAATTTCATTCATTTTAGTAGCTAATTTACCATCAACAACACCATTAACAGCAACTACCCCACCAAAAGCAGAAACAGGGTCACATTTTAATGCTTCAACATAAGAAGTATATAAATCTTCTTTAATAGCAAATCCACATGGATTTCCATGTTTTACAATGCAAACGGCATTATCATCACCAAATGCACCAGCAATTTTAGCAGCACCACTAATATCACCCATATTATTGAAAGATGCTTCACCTTTTACAGTGATGAATTTATTTGATAAATGCTTGTCAAACTCATATAATGCACCTTTTTGGTGTGGGTTTTCTCCATATCTTGTATCAAATACTTTTTCTCCAACGATGAATTGTTTAGCACCAAATCCATTATTGAATCTTTTATTCATATAATTAGCAATCATAGAGTCGTAAGCAGCTGTATGCTCATAAGCTTTAATCATCATATCTCTTCTAAATTCAACTGTATTTGTGTTGTTTTTTAAGTTATTTAAAACTAAATCATAATCAACAACATCAGTAACAATAATAACTGAATCAAAGTTTTTAGCAGCAGATCTAACCATCGCAGGTCCACCGATATCAATGTTTTCAATAATCTCTTCAAAATCATCAGTTTTTTCAATAGTTGCTTTAAATGGATATAAATTTACACAAACTAAATCAATACCTTCTACACCTAACTCTTTAGCTTGGTCTAAATGAGATTGTTTATCTCTTCTGTGTAAAATTCCACCATGAATGTATGGATTTAAAGTTTTAACTCTTCCTTCAAAACACTCAGGGAATTTTGTAACTTCATTTGCTTCAATTACTGCAATTCCTGCATCTTTTAATTTTGAATATGTTCCACCAGTTGAAATAATCTCATAACCTAAAGATACTAACTCTTTTGCAAAGTTCTCAACACCACTTTTATCACTAACAGATATTAATGCTCTCATATAAATTTTTCTCCTACTAAATATTCACTAATAAAAAAAGGTCAAACACTTTTGATGTTTGACCTTTTGTTTTAACTTTGATTATAAATCTTGCTCAATTACTCTTTTAAACTTATTGAAATAAGTATCTTTAGCTGCATCTAATTCCATATAAATATCATTTACAGAAATTTTATCTCCAGCTACTTTTCCAGCTTTAACAGCTTTTACATTCATACTTGCTGCAAATTTTTCAAATGCTTCACAATTTTCAGGTTTAACTTCAACAATTGCTCTAGATAAAGACTCAGCGAAAATATCTTTTGCGTCATCTAATTCAAGATTGATTTCAACACCCTTATTACCAACAACTGCCATTTTAGCAGCAGCAATTGCAATACCACCAACGTTGATATCTTTTGCAGATACTAGTAAATCTTTTTTATTAGCTTCAATAACTGTATTCCATAATGCTAACTCTTTTGCAAAATCAACTTCAGGGTGAGCACCAGCTACTTTTCCATAAAGTTTTTTAAGATATAAAGATGCACCAAACTCCCCTTTTGTTTCACCTAAGATATATAATGCATTTCCTTCTTCTTTAACATAAGATGGTAAAGATTTGTTAGCATCATCATTAACACCAACCATAGCAATAGCAGGAGTTGGGAATACACCAACACCATTTGTTTCATTATATAATGAAACATTTCCACCAATAACAGGAGTATCTAATTCTTTACATGCAGATTTAATTCTTAGAGTTAATTGTCCAAATGATGAAGATGTTACAAGCTTTAAGGAAAAACAAATTCTTATTGGAATGTTAAACCCATCAAAAAATACAGATGTTTTAAAAAAAATTTTGCAAAAAAAAATTAACGTTTTTTCTTTAGAATTATTACCTCGAATTTCAAGAGCTCAATCTATGGACGTACTTT
>JALRJW010000326.1 GCA_023268955.1 Aliarcobacter sp.
AGCAGTTATAAATAGAATAAAATTAAATGATTATCATGTTAAAGAGTTTAAAGAGATTTATGGAAATGATGTTTTTGATGATACAAATAAAGCTTACGAAGCTTTGCAAAAAGCAATTGCTTCTTTTGAAAGAACAAAACATTTTTCAAGTTTTGATTCAAAATATGATAAGTTTTTAAAAGATGAATATGATTTAACAGTTTTAGAAGATTTAGGTAGAACAATATTTTTCTCAAACAATAATAACTCTTGTGCTTCATGTCATGTTCTAAAGGGCGAAGATAAAGAGTATGAAACTTTTACAAACTATCAATTTCATAATATTGGAACACCTGAAAATAGATTTTTAAGAAGTAAAAACGGTGTTAAAACTAAAGACTTTGGTTTTTATGAAACTACAAAAAATGAAAAAGATAAAGGAAAATTTAAAGTACCAACTCTAAGAAATGTAGCTGTGACAGCTCCTTATATGCACAATGGAGTTTTTAAAGATCTAAAAACAGTAGTTGAGTTTTATGATAAGTATAACAACAAAGAAAGAACTATAAATCCAGAGACAAATAAAGCTTGGTATAAACCAGAAGTAGAACAAAATATTTCACTTGAAGAGTTAAAAGCAAAAAAACTAAATGATAGAAAAGTTGAAGCATTAGTGGCTTTCATGAAAATTTTAACAGATGAGAAATATGAACATTTATTAGAAAAATAATATAATCAAAATTAAATATTTTTTATAGGATTTTATTATGGAAAAAAGAAGAGTTTTAATAACGGGTGGAAATAAAGGAATAGGTTTAGCAGTTGCTAGAGCTATGTTAGAATTAGGGCATGAAATAGTTTTAGTAGCTAGAGATTTTTCAAAATGTCCATTAGTTGGAATAGCTAATGTAACAGCTATTGAGTATGATTTATCTAATATTCAAGACTTGCCTACTTTAGCTCAAGAAGTAGGGGATATTGATATTTTAATCAATAATGCAGGTTATATGCAACCAAAATATACTTATGATAATTATCCTAAAGAAGCAAAAGAACACTTGATGAATGTTGATTTACATGCTCCTGTTGAGTTAATGAATTTGTTAAGTCCTTATATGAAAAAACAAGGTTTTGGAAGAATAGTAAATACAGCTTCAATTGCTGGTCAAATAGGTCATCCTGATGTTTGGTATGGTATTGCAAAAGCAGGACTAATAAATGCTACAAAAATCTATGCAAAACTTTTAGGTCCTAATGGAATCACTGTAAACTGCGTTGCTCCAAGTGCTGCCCAAACTGATATGCAAAAAGATAATGATGATGCAAGAAAAGCAGCATTTAAAGCGGCTGTTGTAACAAATAGATTTGCTGAACCTGAAGAAGTAGCAAAAGCAATTGTTTGGCTAGCAACGGATTGTCCTGAGTATATAAACGGTATTACAATAGATATTAATAACTGTTTTTATCCAAGATAGGCTTAGACTTGAAAAAACATATTTATGAATATATGTTTTGGTTTGTGATGATTTTCTTTGCTCTGTTTTACTATTTTGTTGGAAATGATATTCATAAAGAAAAAGTAGAAAAAAGAATCCAAGATGCCAAAACAGAAAAACAATTAAAGTTTAAAACAGATAACTAGTAGTTTAAAAAACTACTAGTTAAAAAACAACAAAATACCAACACAGAACATAAGTGTTGCAGAGACTCTATTTAAAATTCTCACTGCTTTTTTATTTTTAAACATCTCTTTTGCTTTATGGGCTACTAGTGCTATTGCTAAAACGGAAATCATTAAACTTATAAACACTATTAAAGTTACAACAACTACATCTGTATTTGTTAGAGTTGTTAAATCCATAAATGCAGGTATAAACCCTAAGTAAAAGAAAATCACCTTTGGATTTGATGAGGTTACTAGTAATCCTGTTAAAAAGTTTTTTCCTAAACTCTCCTCTTTTTGTGATTTAAAATCAACCTTTGAAGCAGAAGAATTCCAAATTTTATATGCTAAATAGATTAAATAAGACCCACCAATATATTTAACTATATTAAAAAAGTTACCCATGCTTTCCATTACAAAACTAAGTCCATATATGGCAAAAAGCAAATAAGCAATATCACCTAAACATAAACCAAGAACTACAAATGAAGCTATTTTAAAACCACTTGATAAAGATTTTGAGATAGTTAAAAAAACTCCAGGTCCTGGAGTTATAGCAAAGACCATTACAGTCAATGCTAAACTAATAGAAGATATTAAAGTCATAATAAGACTTTAGTTTTTAGTGATCAAGAATTTGTTCTAA
>JALRJW010000350.1 GCA_023268955.1 Aliarcobacter sp.
CCTTCTTTACATAAAGGACAGTTTTCAGGAGCATACATTTCAAATGTAAAATCATCTAAAGCAAATAAAGGTTTATCAAGTGGTAGTTTGCAATTATCTTTTGGTTGAATATCGCTACCAACTCTTGAACAAAATCCTCTGTTTGCAAGTGCTGCATAAGCTACGATATTTCCACCTGCAGATTCAATTTGTTTTGCTGCTTCAAGTGCTGATCCACCAGTTGTAATAATATCTTCACAAATGATATAGTTTTCGCCAGAAGCAACTTCAAAACCTCTTCTAATAGTCATTTCACCATCAACTCTTTCAGCAAAAATAAATCTTACATCTAAAGCAGTTGCTAAAGCAAATCCAGCGATTAATCCACCTAAAGCAGGTGAACATACAGCATCAACTTTGATACCTGATTCTTTGATTTGTTTTGCTAATTCTTCAGCTAATAATTTTGCAGTTTTAGGATCTTCTAAAACTTTAGCTGATTGTAAATAAAACTTAGAGTGGTTACCACTACTTAATTTAAAATGTCCTTCTAATAAGGCATTTGCATCTTTATATATTTGTTCTACGTTCATAATTAAACCGTTAAAATTTCTTGTTCTTTTGCTTTTAAAGTTTCATCAGCTTTAGCAACATAAGAATCTGTGATTTTTTGAATTTCATCTTGAGCTTTTTTGTGCTCATCATCAGTAATTTCTTTTTCTTTATGTAAATTTTTAGCTTTATCGTTAGAGTTTTTTCTAATATTTCTGATTGCAACTTTTGCATTATCAGTCATAGTTTTAGCTTGTTTAGCACTCTCTTTTCTTTGATCAACAGTCATTGGAGGGAAGAATAATTTGATAACTTCACCATCATTGTTTGGATTAACACCAATATTTGCATTTTGAATAGCTTTTTCAATTGGTCCTAAAAGATTTTTTTCCCATGGATTTACTACAATAGTAGTTGCATCAGCTGCTAAAACTGAACCAACTTGATTTAAATCAGTAGCTGTACCGTAGTAATCAATTTTGATTCCATCAAGTACAGCTGTTGTAACTTTTCCTGTTCTTAATGTTTTATAATCTCTTCTTAAAGCCTCAATAGACTTTTCCATGTGCTCTTTTGTTTCAGCATAGATATCTGCTAACATTCGTCGTTCTCCTTATTTTATTAATAGTTTTGTAGAAATAGTGTAATAATCAAGTCCGATGATGATTCTATTTCTATTTAATTGCAGCTTTTTATTAAAATTGGTGGTGATTATACCATCTTTTACTTTTATATTCTGCCAACCATACTTTGAAACATAAAGTTTTACTTCATTTATTGATGGATCAACTTTAGCTTTAATCGTTTTTAAAATACCATCTTTTGGAAACTCTTTAGGTTCAATCCATTCAACATCAAAACTTTTATATTTTAGTTTTTCTTTTAAATTTGATTTCCCTACAAGAGCAACTCTATCTAGGTCATAAATATCACTATTTTTATTTACGCTTCCAGAATTCTGATTACCTATATAATCAAAATCAAAAGATTTGATTGTTTGCTTAACTTCTTCATTATATTCACCAAATGGATAAACATATCCTTTTGGTTTAAAGCCCATTTGCCCTTGGCGATTTCCAGCGTTTTGTTGCCGTAGCGAAGCGATAAAGCCAGCGTGCCATCCTCAGCGGTAAACCACCATTGCTTAACCCGTTTATGCGTCGTCACAGCGGTTCTGGCGCCAGTGCGAGCGTCTTTGACAGCCTCAACTGGGTTGAAAACATGCGCGTCGCCATGGATGCAGTGAT
>JALRJW010000369.1 GCA_023268955.1 Aliarcobacter sp.
ATTGCTTTAAAAAATGCATGTGTGAAAACGTGAAATAATCCAGTTGAATAAAAACCAAGTCCAACCGCTATAAACATATACCCTAATTGACTCATAGTTGAATAAGCCAAGATTTTTTTAATATCTGTTTGTCTTGTTGCAATTATAGCTGCAAGTAAAGCTGAAAATGCACCAATGTAAGCTATAAATAGTCCAATACTTTCAATTTCAATATATAAAAAATGAAATCTTGCAACCATATAAACACCGGCTGTTACCATTGTTGCTGCGTGAATTAAAGCTGAAATTGGTGTTGGTCCTGCCATTGCATCAGGAAGCCATACATAAAGTGGAATTTGTGCTGATTTACCCATTGCTCCAACAAATAGTAAAAATCCACCAAGTATTAAAAGTGATTGGTCTGCATTTACTAGATTTGTTTGAATTGATTCAAAAGAAAGATTAACTCCGCCCATTGCAAAAAATAGTACTATGATTCCTAAAATAAATCCAAAATCTCCAACTCTATTAGCTATAAATGCTTTGTTTGCAGCTTGAACATTTTCTTTACTTCCATAGTAAAATTTGATTAGTAAATATGAACAAACTCCAACACCTTCCCAACCAATAAACAGAATAATTGGATTATCAGCTAATACTAAAATCAACATAGAAGCTAAGAAAAGGTTAAAGTATGCAAAAAACTTACCAAATCCTTCATCACCTTTCATATATCCAACTGCATAAATATGAATTAGCCATCCAACAAATGTCACAAACATAGACATAAATATTGATAAATTATCACCTAAAAGTGCCATGTCAATATTTAATTTATCAATATTTAACCAAGTAAATAGGTGTTGAGTAAATATGATTTTTGATTCATACATTTGTAAAAACAGATAAAGAGTGATTAAAAAAGAAATAAGTGGAGTAATACATCCAATTAGTGCGAAAGTAAGTTCACTTACTTTTTTTCTTTTGATATGATAAAAATAAAATCCACCATTTAAAATAGCACCTAAAAGTGGTGCTAAAATTATCCAAACTAATAAAGAAGAACTCATTTGTTTTCTCCTTGTGATAGACTTGTAAAGATATCAGTATCAAGTGATTTTTTAGATCTGTAAAGTAAAATAATCGCTGATAAAAATATCGCTGCTTCAGCTGCTGCTATAGAGATTACAATTACAGTAATTACCTGCGGGTCCATATTAAAATGATACCTTGCAAATGTTGCTAAAAATAGATTTACTCCATTTAACATCATTTCAATTGACATATAAATCACAAAGATATTTCTTCTAGCAATTACTCCAACAACACCTATTGAAAAAAGTATCATTGAAACAAAGGCATAAGAGCTAAGACTAATCATGATTGCTCTCCTTTGTTTGAAGTAGAGTTAATTTGAGTTTGACTTAATGCTTGTGGGTCAATATCTTCTTCAATTCTTGATTTTCTTGTTTTAGCTAAAACAACTGAACCAATTAAAGCTACTAGAAGTAAAATTGATATTAACTCAAATGCCAAAATCCAGTCATTGTATAAAACATTTCCAAGTGGTTTTATATCACCAAAATCACTATCAATCACAGTTAAATCTTTTGCTGGAAGTTTTGAAACAGCCTCTAAAACTAAGATATTTAAAGGAATCATTATAATTGCACCAAGTGCTATAAGTTGGAATTTTTTAGGCTCTTTTGGTAAATCTTCTTCTTTGATATTTAAGAACATCAAAATAAATAAAATCAAAGTCATAATTGCACCAGCATAAACTATAATTTGAACCATAAAAAGAAAAGTTGCATTAAGTAGGGCGAACATTCCAGCTACACTTAACATAGAGATTAAAACTCCAAGTGCACTATACATAGGATTTGCATAAACTATCATAGCAATAGCACCACTAATTGCTAATAAAGATAGACCAATAAATACTAAATCAATCATTGCTAAAATCCTTTGATCTTTCATGAGACATTAATGCTTTTTTATCTAAAACAAAATCTTCTCTTTTTGTTCCTGTAAGTGAAAAAATACCAGTATCCATTCTAATAGCATCACAAGGACAAGCTTCAACGCAATATCCACAGTAAACACACTCTAAAAGGTCAATCTTGAACTCTTTTGGTCTTTTTTCAGCCTTATCATCAAATCTCTCTTGAGCTTCAATAAAAATACAATCAGCAGGACAAGCAGTTGCGCACATAAAACAAGCAACACACTTTTCAGTGTTATCATCTTCCCATTTTGTAAGTCTATGTACACCTCTGTATCTATCTGTTATATCAGTTGGTTGTACTTCTGGATAATGCATAGTTTTAAGATTATCAACATCTTTTAGATTTTTAAAGAAGTGAGTAATTGTTGTTTTCATACCACCAGCGATTGCAGGTAAATATAATTTATCTTTAAATGATTTTCCGTGTCTTTGTACTACTTTAATTCCCATATTAATTTCCTAACACAACTACAACAATTGCTGTTATTACAATATTTGCTAATGCTAAAGGTAATAACACTTTCCAGCCTAACATTTGAAGTTGGTCGTATCTAAATCTTAAAACAGTCCATCTAACCCAAATATAAACAAAAGCCATTACAAAGAATTTTGCTAAAAATGTTCCTATTTGAATAGCTGCGGTTGCTATATTTACTCCATTTTCTCCAAGACCTGTTGCTAAAAACATTCCTAAAACAGCAATTAAAACAGCTGCAATAGCCCAAAATGCTATAGTTAATATTTTTGTTTCTTTTATTCTTGAAACATCATTTCCTATTGCTTTGTTGTTCTTTTTCATCCATGAAGTTAAAATAAGAATTTTTATTGGTATTAAAACTATTAAAGCGATAATTACAATATTCATATTGTTTTGAATAGTTGCTGTATCAAGCCAAGGTAAGTGATACCCACCAAAAAACAAAGTTACAATAATAGCACTAGAAGCACTCAT
>JALRJW010000378.1 GCA_023268955.1 Aliarcobacter sp.
AGCGTTGGCGCGAGAACACATGGCCAACTACTATATCACGGTAATGGAACATTATGATATGGCCGGTGACCATTTCAAAAAAATGAAAGGCTATGGGGACTATGCCTCCAATGCAGAATTGCTTCGTGGTCTGGGTATGGAGGAGGCTGGTAATGCCTTTGTCGATATCAACACCTTCGGCACTCCTCAGCAAATCCTCGATAAACTTGAAGCTCGTCGCAAAACCATCGGCGACTTCGACTTAACGATCCAAGTCAGTTATGGCGGTATGGATCCTGCTGATGCCGAAAAAAGCATGAAACTATTCGCAGATAAAGTTCTCCCAGAACTTCAATCTTGGAAACAGGCGGCGTAAGCAGTCTTTTCCAAGTAGCGGATTGGTATATTAGAGACTGGTCGGCCAAAAGCCGGCCAGTTTTTTTAGATACAGATGAACTTACTTTAGCACCAAGTTCTTCTAGCTCTTTTTTTATAATTCCCCTTGACTTAGTCATTGTTCCTGTTAAAACTACAGTTTTACCTTTCATGGGATTATCGCTTACTTCTTGTTTTATTTCAATTGTTGGTTGAATGATTTCCATTAATTTATGAACAAGTTCTTTATTTACTTTCATAAATTCAACAAAAGAGTTTGCCATTTGCTCACCAATACCATCTAGTGCAATAAGTTCATCAAAAGTCACATCTAAAGTTTTTTCACCAAACTCTAGGCATATTTGTTTTGAAGCAACTTCACCTATATGCTCTATACCTAATGCATTTACAACTCTATAAAGTGGAACATTTTTTGTGTTTTCAATTGCCTTTAAAAGGTTATTGATTTTCTTTTCTTTAAAACCTTCAAGATGTTCTAAATCTTCATATTTTAAGAAGTATAAATCTAATATATCTTTGATTACTTCTTTTTGAACCAATAATTCAACAATTTTATTCCCAAGACCATCAATATTCATACATGATTTACTTGCAAAATAAATGATTGAATTAGTTACTATACTAGGACAATCAAGGTTTTGACACTTGATTAGTGTTCCTTCATCAAGTAATTCACTATTGCATTTTGGACAATTTTGGGGTCTGTGAATATCTATTTGAGAACCATCTCTTCTATCTGTTAAAACTTTTGTGATTTTAGGAATAATATCACCGGATTTAATAATAATAACTTCATCATTGATTTTTAAATCAAGCCTTGCAATTTCATCAAAGTTGTGTAAACTTGCCTTTTCAACTGTACTTCCATCAATCAAAGTTGCTTCAACATGAGCAACTGGAGTTATTACACCTGTTCTTCCAACTTGTAGTAAAATATCTTTTACTTTTGTTGTTTTTTCAACTGCTGGAAACTTATATGCACAAGACCATCTAGGAAACTTAACGGTATATCCTAATTCTTGTTGAGTTTCAATGTCATTGATTTTAACTACCATTCCATCAAGCATCATTTCAAAACTATCTCTTAAAGCTATTATTTCATGGTATGTTTTTTCGATACTTTCAACACTATTACCTAAAGATTTTATAGGAGGATTTGCAAAACCTAAAGAGTAAATATACTCCATCATTTCACTATAAGTTTTTATTTCTAAAGAATTTTCACCAACACCCCAAACATTAAAAAATAGTTTTCTTTTAGCTGTTATGTTTGGGTCAAGTTGTCTTAAACTACCAGCTGCTGCATTTCTTGGATTTGCAAAAGTAGGTTCGTTGTTTTTTAATCTTTCTTGATTGATTTGTTCAAAATCTTGTTTTTTAATTACAATTTCACCTCTAATTTCAATTAGAGATTTTTCTTCTATGCTTAAAGGAATAGAGTGAATAGTCTTAACATTGTTTGTTACGTCTTCACCAACACTTCCATCTCCTCTTGTGATTGCTTGCTTTAATACACCATTTTCATATATTAAATTTAAACTAGCACCATCAAATTTAGGTTCACAGTAAAACTCTAAATTTGTATTTACTTTGTTAGCTCTTTTTATCCAATCTTCAAGCTCTTTTGTATTAAATACATCCTCTTGAGACCACATTCTTGATAAATGGCTTGCTTTATCAAAACCATCTAAAATCATTCCACCAACTCTTTTATTTGGGGAATTTGGGTGAGAAAGTTGGGGATTTTCTTGCTCAAAAGCCAGGCAAGCTCTAGCAAGTTTATCATACTCTTCATCACTAGCTATTGGATTATCAAGTACATAGTAAGCATGGGCGTATTTGATTAAAATTTCTATATTTTCATTGTATTCATTTAAAGTCATATAATATCTTCTTTTAAAACATAAATTAATAGAAAATATTATACTAAAATAAATCATTTAGCTATCTAAAATGTTCATTTAAATTTAATAAAATATTGATATAATCGGCTATTAATAATAAAAAGGAAGTTTATGGGTTATTTAGATATTTTTATTTTAGGATGGAACTTAAACGCTTTGATGTTTGCCGTTAATTTTATAATAGCAGCTAGAACAATTTCATCTACAAATAAAGAAATTTTAATGAAAGAGAGTTTACTTTTAAAACAATTAAAAGAAGACCTTGATAAATATTATCCTTACAGAACTTATTCAACATTAGCTACTTACCTTATTCCTTTTACAGCATTTTTTAGAATGAGCTTTAGACTTGTTGAGATGTTTTTCTTTTTTCAAAAAAACAAAGAAGCTAAAATGTTTGATTATATGGTTTACAAATATACATACGATATAAACAAAGCAAAAAATGCTGCAAACTAAATAGCATTTTATGGATATATCAAATCAATTTAATGGCTTTTTAAACACTTCACCTTTATTCCATGAAGCCCTAGAAATAGGGCAGTTTGATTTAAAAACTTTAAAATTAGATTCAAATTTTAACAAGACCTTAGATTTACAAATTCCTTTAAATATTCCCTTAGGAAAAAGATTAGAGTATTTTTTTGAACATCTAATAAACCTTTCTTCAAATTTTGAAGTTCTTGCAAAAAATATTCAAATTTTCCAAGATAATCAAACTATCGGTGAAATAGATTTTATTTTAAAAGATATTGAAACGGGTATATATTATCATATTGAGTTTGTTTACAAATATTATTTGTATTTTGAAAAAAACAATGAATTAGAAGGGTTTATTGGACCTAATTTAAATGATTCACTAATTAAAAAACTTAATAAACTAAAAAATAAGCAGTTTCCTATTATAAATCATAAAAAAACTAAAAATATATTAGAAAAAATAAAAGTAAAAGATATTGTTCAAAAAACAGTTTTTTTAGGAAATATATTTTTACCAAAACATAAACAATATGATTTTAAAATCATTAAAAATTCTTGCGTAAAAGGTTTTTATACTTCAATATTTGAGTTTAATGAAAATATTGATGAATATAGTGATTA
>JALRJW010000004.1 GCA_023268955.1 Aliarcobacter sp.
AGATAAAGACTCAGCGAAAATATCTTTTGCGTCATCTAATTCAATATTGATTTCAACACCCTTATTACCAACAACTGCCATTTTAGCAGCAGCAATTGCAATACCACCAACGTTGATATCTTTTGCAGATACTAGTAGATCTTTTTTATTAGCTTCAATTACTAAATTCCAAAGATTTAACTCTTTTGCAAAATCAACTTCAGGGTGAGCACCAGCTACTTTTCCATAAAGTTTTTTAAGATATAAAGATGCACCAAACTCGCCTTTTGTTTCACCTAAGATATATAATGCATTTCCTTCTTCTTTAACATATGATGGTAAAGATTTGTTAGCATCATCATTAACACCAACCATAGCAATTGCAGGAGTTGGGAATACACCAACACCATTTGTTTCATTGTATAATGAAACGTTTCCACCAATAACTGGAGTGTTTAACTCTTTACAAGCTTTTTTGATACCTTCACATGCTTGTGCAAATTGCCACATTACTTCTGGGTTTTGTGGGTTACCAAAGTTTAGACAATCTGTGATTGCTTTTGGAGTAGCTCCTGTCATAGCAACGTTTCTTCCTGATTCCATTACAGCTGCTGCTGCTCCTAATTCAGGGTTTACATAACATTGTCTAGTATTACAATCAGCACTCATTGCTAATGCTTTTCCAGTCTCTTTTACTCTAATAACTGAAGCATCATTTTTATCTGGTCCTTTAACTGTATTTGTTTGAACCATTGAATCATATTGAGAATAAATCCATGATTTATCAACAACTTCAACATCTGCAAAAATTTGCTCAAATGCAGTTTGATTAGGAATATCTTTATCTAGAGTAATATTTGCAATATCAGCTAAATATGCAGGCTCTTTTACAGGTCTATCTAATACAGGAGCTTGTTCTGAAACTGGTTGAACAGGTACTTCAGCACATTTTTCACCGTGCCAGAATAATTCCATGTTTCCAGTGTTAGTTACTTCACCAATAACAGCAACATCTAATTCCCATTTTTCAAAGATATCAATAATTGCTTGTTCACAACCTTTTTTAGCACAAATAAGCATTCTTTCTTGAGATTCAGACAACATAAAGTCATAAGGAGTCATCCCCTCTTCTCTAGCTGGTACTTTATCTAAATGCATAATCATACCAGACCCTGATCTTCCAGCCATCTCAAATGAAGATGAAGTTAATCCAGCAGCACCCATATCTTGGATACCAATAATTAAATCAGTTTTAAATAGTTCTAAACAAGCCTCTAACAATAATTTTTCAGTAAATGGATCTCCAACTTGAACAGTTGGTCTTTTTGATTCAGAATCTTCATCAAATGAAGCAGATGACATAACTGCTCCACCTAATCCATCTCTACCAGTTTTTGAACCAACATACATAACTGGATTTCCGATACCTTCAGCTTTTCCATAGAATATTTCATCAGCTTTTGCAATACCTAAGTTAAATGCATTTACAAGGTTATTTCCAGCATAACACTCTTCAAAATTAGTTTGTCCACCAATAGTAGGAACACCCATACAGTTACCATATCCACCAATACCAGCAACAACACCTCTTAAAAGGTATCTGTGTTTTTGTGCAGTTTCAGAGTTTCCTTCAATTCCAGCAAATTGAATTAAGTTCATAGACGCAACAGGTCTAGCACCCATTGTAAATACGTCTCTCATAATTCCACCAACACCGGTTGCAGCACCTTGATATGGTTCAATAAACGAAGGGTGATTGTGTGATTCCATTTTAAATACAGCAGCATATCCATCACCAATATCAATTACACCAGCATTTTCACCTGGTCCTTGAATAACCCACGGAGCTTTTGTTGGGAAACCGCTTAAATATTTTTTACTAGATTTGTATGAACAGTGTTCTGACCACATAGCAGAGAAAATACCAATTTCAACGTGATTTGGATCTCTTCCAAGAATTTCTTTAATGTTGTCTAATTCATCAAGTGTTAAAGAGTGTGCTAATGCCATCTCTTCAAGATTCATCTCTTGTTTTTGCATCTTTAGCCTTATTGTTAGTTTGGATTGTTTATTAAATTTTGCGATTATATCTAAAATGAAGTTAACTTTTGTTTTAGTCTTCTAATAATATTTTTACTTGATTATTTTCTAGTGTTACTATTAATTCTTTTTTGCCTTTAAAATCTACTGTTGGACTTTTGTAAATCTCATCCATTATTATTCTGTAAAATATTTTATTTTCTTCGTTAGGATAAGGAGAAATGTCAAAATTATAAAGTTTTATATCTTTGATTTCATCTTTATCAAAGACTCTTTTTTTGTAGTTATAAAACTCTTTAAAACCACTTTGATCTTTTTTTCTAAAATCTTCAGAATAAAAATTTATATATTCTTCAAAATTAGAAACTTTCCAAGCATATTGCCAAGAATAAATTGTTGCCATTATTTTTGATAAATCACTTTTTGATGTTTTAGGAATATTTTCATCTGCAGTTATAATTAAGGTTTTATCATGATTTAAATAACTATCAAGCTTTAACAAATTTTCATTATCTAAAGCAATACAACCTTCTGTATATTTTTCTCTATTACCATTTAAAGGCATCCCATGAATCCAAATACCATAACCATTTTTATTTTTAGACTTATCAAACGTATTTGGATAAGAAGTAACTAGGGCTAAAGGACCATAAAACTGATCAAGATTTTCTTTTTTGTGGACAATATCATAAACTCCAATTGGAGTTTTTTTATCACCTTCTACTTTTTTATCTCCATCGAACTCACCAGTTATGACTTCATTTGAAAATAATTTTGTAAAATTATGATTATTGTTTTCATATAAGAATATTTTCTTATGTTTTTTTTGAGTATAAATTATATATTTTTTTGTTTCATAATATCCTAATGTTATATCTTTATTTTTAAAATATTCATCCCAATATTTTTCATCTGTTAATTGTGAATTTAAAATTTTCTCTACTTCATTCAAGCCCTTAAGCCTGTAAATTTCAACTAAATCTTTTGCAAAAATATTTGTAGAAAAAAATATTATTATTAAAAAAACTATTTTCAAAGTTATCCTTAAAAGTATGTTAAAGGTGGATATTGTACAATATTGTCTTAAAAATTAAGCTTTAAAGTATTTGGGATAGTAATGGGTAAAATATTAATAATTTTTTTAACGATGATATCTTTTTTGTTTTCTTCTGTTGAAGTAAAAGAGTTACAATGGCCAAAGGGTGAAACCTTTATAACTTTTTTAGATAAATATGGTATTGACCAAAAATTTTACTTTGATTTAGAAAAAGAGGACAAAGAGCTATGTTCTGAAATAAATGCTGATACTTGGTTTTACTTATATGAAAATGAAAATAATACCTTAAATCAAGTTCTAATACCTATTTCAGAAGAGATTCAAATACACATTTATCAAGATGAAAACAATGATTACAAATTCCAAACTTTACCAGTTGATTATTATGAATTAAGTGAAACTATTGCTTTACCTATAAAAAATTCAGTTGCATATGATCTTCAAGAGGCTACTGGTGATGCTATGCTTGCTGGACAGTTAAAATCAATATTCAAAGACGCTGTAAACTTTAGAAAAATGCAAAAAGGTGACTTTATTTCTATTAATTATAGAATTAAAACTTTAATGGGAAGACCTTTTGGTATGCCAGTTATTGATGCAGCTATGGTTCAAATAAATGGAAAAGAGTATTTTAGATTTAGAAATTTAGACGATGATAAATATTACGATGAAAAAGGAAATGGTTTTACGAAATCTTACTTTTTTAGTATTCCTTTAACATATTCAAGAATTTCAAGTCATTTTACTACAAAAAGATATCATCCTGTTTTAAAAAGGTATAGAGCCCATTTAGGAACAGATTTTGCAGCTCCAAGGGGTAGAAAAATCTTTGCTGCTGCTGATGGAAGAGTAATATTTGTTGGAAACAAAGGTGGATATGGAAAAACAATTATTATTCAACACTCAAATGGATACAGAACATTATATGCCCATCAAAATAGATTTAATCCTAAAATCAAATCTGGATTAAAAGTTAAAAAAGGTGATCACATAGGATATGTTGGTAATACAGGACTAAGTTCAGGTCCTCATTTGCATTTGGGATTGTATAAAAATGGTGTTGCAGTAAATCCATTAAAAGTAATAAAAAAACCAAACACAAAATCCCTAGAAGGGCCTAAAAAAGTAGCATTTATAAACAGTATTAAACAATTAAAAAATGAACTAATAAGTGAAACACAAAAAGAAAATCCAAATTTACCAACAAAGATGGATAGACTAACATACAAAAATGATTTAGAAATTTAAAAAGAGTAATAATGCCTCAATCTTCAAGAGTAATAAGTGATCCAACTATTCTAATTGAAAAATTAGAAGAACTACATCCTGCTGATATTGCCCAATCATTAAAGAAGATTGAAAAAGAAGATGAAAAACTTTTCTTTGAAATTTTAGATAATCTTCCAGATGATATTTTAGGTGAAGTTTTACTTGAACTTCCTGAAAGTCTAAAAGATGATGCTTACGAGCATTTATCAATTGAAAAACTTCAAGATGCCATTGATGAACTAGAATCCGATGACCAAACAGACTTAATTATTGAGATTGAAGATTATAATAAAGAAAAAGCAAAAGAGGTTTTTGAAGGTCTTGAAGAGGAAGACCAAAAAGATATTAATTGGCTTAGAAACTATGAAGAAGATGAAGCTGGTTCATATATGCAAACGGAGCTTTTTTCTGCAAACATAAATGAAACTATTTCAAATTCAATAGAGAGACTTAAAAAAGCAAAAGAGGAAGATGAACTAGAAAATATTCATCAAGTTTATGTAACAGATGATGAAGGAACTTTATTAGCTTCAATTTTACTTGAAGATCTTATTATTTATGATTATAAACAAACCTACAAACAACTTATTGATTCAAAAGAGAACAATTTCTCACCTTTTTATGTACATGATAAAGATGATATTGATGATGTAGCTAAAAAATTTGAGCAATATAATTTATCTGTTGTGGCTGTAATTGGCTATAAAGGTATGCTAATAGGTAGAATTACTTCAGATGATATTATTGATGTAATTGAACAAAATGCAACTGAACAAATGTATCAATTAGCAGGGGTAAATGAAGATTTTGAGCATGAAGATAATCTTGTAGCTACAGCTAAAAAAAGAGCTTTGTGGCTATTTTTAAATTTAGGAACTGCTATTTTAGCTTCACTTGTAATTGGAATATTTGATCAAACTATTCAAGCTTATGTTGCACTAGCTGTTTTAATGCCAATTGTTGCTTCTATGGGTGGAAATGCAGGAACTCAAACACTAGCTGTTATGGTAAGACAGTTAGCATTGGGAGATATTGAATTAGAGAATTCAAAAGATGCCATAAAAAAAGAGGTTTTCATATCTTTGTTTAATGGATTTATTTTTGCAATAATAATGGGAATTATCGCTTGGGCTTGGTTTGATGAAAAACTTCTAGGAGTAGTTATAGGTTTATCAATGGTAATAAATCTATTTAGCGCAGGCTTTTTTGGAGCAGGAATCCCATTAGTTTTAAAGAAATTTGATATTGACCCTGCAATTGGAAGTACAGTTTTACTTACGACTGTGACTGATATTGTAGGTTTCTTTAGCTTTTTAGGATTAGCTAAAATTATATTGCTTTAATCTATAGATATTTGCTCATTTATTTATTTTTGGATTTAGTTGTTTTTTATTTAATTAAAGGAAAGAAAATGTTCAAATTAGGATTAAACAAAATTATTAGTACATTTTCATCTTTAATAATACTGTTATTTATAACTGGATGTACTTCAATTACAGGCCATAAACAAAGTTTAAATGACTTTGATATGAATTTAAAAAATCAGAAATGTGACTATACAATGATTGATGAAAAAATTCAAAATGATGATGACACTATTTTATGGGGAATTCAAGGTGGATCTTTAGCTAGAAACTGCATGAATTATAAAAAAAGTAATGAACTTTTTGATGAAGCTGAAAAAAAGTATAAAGAAGATGTTGATAAAGATGGAATAGTTTCAAATGCTGGAGAGAGTGTTAAAAGTGTTTTAGTTAATAACAATATTAATGATTATGAAGGAAATACTTATGAAAAAATCATGGTTAATACTTATAAAGCGTTAAATTTTGCAAGTATCAATGATCATGCTAGTGCAAGGGTTGAATTTAATAGAGCTTTAGATAGACAAAGAAGAGCA
>JALRJW010000081.1 GCA_023268955.1 Aliarcobacter sp.
GTTGACATTATAAAAGCAATAAAAAATGCAAATAAACAATTAGATAAAAAGATATTTAAAGGCCCCTTAGTTCCCGATACAGCATTTTCAAAACAAAATAGAAAAAACTTTAAATATTTTGTTGCTATGTACCATGACCAAGGATTAATTCCTTTAAAAGCTTTATATTTTGACCAAAGTATAAATGTAAGTCTAAATTTACCGATAATCAGAACTTCTGTTGACCATGGAACAGCTTTTGATATAGCTTACAAAAATGCAAATATCAATACAAAAAGTTATGTAAATGCCATAAAAGAAGCAGCTAGCTTAGCACTAAATAAACATAACTAGATCTTATGAAAACACTTGAAGCTTGCTATGAAATTAACTTAAACAAAGTCAATTTTATTGAGAGAAAACAAAGAATAACCCATCCTAAAACTATCATAAACGGGCCATCAAAAGTTGGTAAAAGTTACTTAATATTCGATTTCTTATCAAATTTTAAAAATGAAGATTATATTTATGTTGATTTTTTAGATATGAGAAATGATAAAAAAGAGATTGAATTTGAACTTGATAGCTTTTTGAGGGCAAAAAAAATCAAAGTTTTAGTTTTAGAAAACTTTGATTTTTCTTTTGACCTACCCTATTGTGACAACATAATCATTACTACAAACATAAATAAAAAAATACGTGGTTTTAAAAATATTTTTATAAAAGCATTAGATTTTGAAGAGTATTTACTCCATGATACTAGACATCAAAATACAATTGTAAGTTTCAATAACTTCTTAAAATACGGTAATTTAAGTGAAATTGTAAACCTAGATGAAAATAAAAGAGTTCAAAGATTACAAGAACTTTTAATCTTGCAAAATAAAGATGCAACTGATTTTGAAATACTTAAAATCTTAATTGAAAACATTGATGAAAAGAAATCTATTTTTCAGTTATTTAATACTCTTAAGTCAAAAATCAAAATATCAAAAGATAGATTTTATGATACATGTTCAAGACTTCAAGAAAACAATACTATTTACTTTTTGCAAAAATACAATCAAGAAAAAGCTAATAAAAAAATATATTTATATAATCACTCATTTTTAAATGTAATAAGTCATAACAAAAAATTAAAAAATGAATTTTCAAATATGATATTTTTGGAATTAATTGGTAAATATAGTGATGTATTTTATTTAGATAATATAGATTTTTATATTCCAAAAGAAAATAGTGCCATAGTAGCAATTCCATTTTTTAACTCATTTTTAATGAAAAATCAACTAAAAAAAGTACATAAATCCATTAAAGAAAACAATATAGACAAACTTTTTATTGTTACTATTTCAAATGAAGAAAAGTTTAAACTTAATGATATACAAGTTGAAGTACTACCCTTTTATGAATGGGCACTAACTTAACTTTATTAAACGAATTTTAATGATTTTTTTAGTATAATCCACAAATTATAAAGGAAGCGCATATGAACAAAAGAGTACTTGTAAAGTTTTCTGGTGAAGCATTAGCTGGTGAAGAGGGTTATGGTATTGACACTCAAATCTTGGACTATATTGCTGATGAAATAAAAAGTCTTGTTGATAACGGTATAGAGGTTGGTATTGTTATTGGTGGTGGTAACATTATCAGAGGTGTTTCAGCTGCGGCAGATGGAATTATTAAAAGAACAAGTGCTGACTACATGGGTATGCTAGGAACTGTTATTAACGGTGTTGCTATGCAAGAGGCTTTAGAGCACAAAGGTTTAAATGCTAGACTTCAAACAGCTATCAAAATGGAACAAATTGCTGAGCCATTTATTGTAAGAAAAGCTAGAAGACACCTTGAAAAAAACAGAATTGTAATATTTGGAGCTGGAACTGGTAACCCATATTTTACAACTGATACAGCTGCAACTTTAAGAGCTACAGAAATTGGAGCTTCAATGCTTATTAAAGCAACAAAAGTTGATGGTGTTTATGATAAAGACCCAATGAAATATGATGATGCTGTAAAATTAGACACAATTACATATGATAAAGCTTTAGAAGATCACATCAAAGTTATGGATGATACAGCTATTGCATTAGCAAAAGACAATAACTTACCTATCGTAGTTGCTAATATGAACGAAAAAGGTAACTTATTAGCAATCATCAATGGTGATTACTCAAAATGTTCAATTGTTAAAAACTAAGGAAGAAATAAAATGAATAGATTAGAAGAAAGAATTAGCGAAGCACTAAAATACACAAACAATGATAGATATATCTTATCAATTGCTGTAGGACAAAGAGCTGACGAATTAAGTAAAGGAGCTAAACCTTTATTAGCTCAAAACACTCAAAACATGAAATATACTGATATTGCTATTGACGAAATTGCATCAGGTTTATTAAAAATCGAAGGACTAGTTGATAAAGAATAATCTTATCTTTATCTTAATTTTTCAGTAGGTATTTATGGATCCATTTATTAAAAAAGTTCAAAAAATAAATACTACTGAAGAAGCTATTAATCTACTTAAGCAAACTACAACTCTTACCCCTAAACTTGAAGAGATAATCTCTTTTACTATGGATGCCCATGAAGGTCAATATAGAAAAAGAGGAGAACCTTATAGTGTTCACCCTATTTTAGTCGCTTGTATTACAGCACATTTTTCAAATGAAGAGGCTATTATTGCAACTTCTCTTTTACATGATGTTGTTGAAGACACTCATTATGATTTAAATTTTGTTAAAGATAAATGGGGAAGTGATATTGCTCATATGGTTGATGGATTAACTAAAATCGATGAAATTAGAGAACATGAACTTGTTCCTTCTAATCAATCAACAGATAGAAAATTAATCTCTTCTGCTTTAACATTTAGAAAAATGCTAATTGCCTCAATTGATGATGTAAGAGTTTTAATTGTTAAACTTTGTGATAGACTTCACAATATGCTAACTTTAGATGCTTTAGCACCTGAAAAGCAAAGAAGAATAGCGGAAGAGACTTTAGTTGTTTATGTACCAATTGCAAATAGATTGGGTATATCAACACTAAAAAATGCTTTAGAAGATTTGGCATTTTATTATATCTATCCTATTGAATATGAAAAAATAGATAGATTCTTAAAAGAACAACAACAAACTATTGAAGTTACTTTTAACAACTTTATTTCAACAACAAAAGATTTGCTTGATAAAAAAGGTTTTGATTTAAATAACATAAAAATCTATTCAAGAATTAAACACCACTACTCTATTTATTTAAAAATGCAAAGAAAAGGTATTACTATTGATGAAGTTTTAGACCTTTTTGCTATTAGAATCTTAGTTGATGATCCTATTGAGTGTTATAGAATATTAGGTTTTATTCACTTAGAGTTTAAACCTTTGATCTCAAGATTTAAAGATTATGTAGCAACTCCTAAAGAGAATGGTTATCAAACAATTCACACAACTGTTTTTCATAATTCAAAAATTTATGAAATCCAAATTAGAACATTTGATATGCACAAAATTGCTGAATATGGAATTGCTGCTCACTGGAAATATAAATCAGGTGAAAGATCAAATAATCAAAACAATAATATAAATCTTAACTGGTTAAAGTCTTTAGAGTTTACAAATGAAAATGTTGAAGAGTTTTATCAAGAAACAAAAGATAATCTTCATGCAAATGAGATTGTTGTTTATTCACCAAAAGGTAAAACTTTTATCCTGCCTCAAAATGCAACAGCTTATGATTTTGCATATGCTGTACACACTGATATTGGTAATAAAGCAACTGGTTGTTATATAAATAGAACTAAAAAACCTCTTTTAACTCAACTAAAAAGTACTGATATCGTTGAAATTATAGTTGGAAAAAATGAAATTGCAAGATGTTCTTGGTTAGACATGGTTCAAACATCAAAGGCAAAAAAAGAGATAAGGCTATTTTGTTCACATAGACAAAAAGAGATTGATGAGTTAACGGGAATAAATATTATTAATACTGTTTTTTCAAATTATGGACAAAATATAGCATATCAAATAGTTATTCCATCACCCCATAAAATACCTGTTATTTTAGACCACTATAAACATATTATTCATTTAACTGAAAAAAATATTATTAAAAATAGAGGTTTAATGACAAGGTTCAAAATCTTGACAAATAAAGTAAAAGAATACAAGTTTGACAAGATTTTAGTATATTCGAATTTTAGTATAAATGCTGTATCATTTGACCATTGTTGTCACCCTAAATTTAATGATGATATAGTTGCTTTTAAAAATGGAAATGAAGCAATTGTTCATCATAAGATGTGTGATAAGGCTTATGAAAAGATAAAGAATCATGAAGATATGCTATTTTGTAGATGGGTTCAGGACACACTTTATCAATACAAAATGGTTGTTAGTTTACCAAATACTCAAGGTGAGTTGGCAAAACTTTTAACATTCATGTCACAGTATGAGGGATATATTTTATCCGTAGATTATGGAAGACAAAAACATTCTTATAGACAATATTGCGATATTGAATTTGAGATTAATAAATCAAATAAAGATGAAGTAAAAAGGCTTATGGAGAAAAAAGTTAAAATAATTGAATTTTTCTCAAAAAAAGACGCATATAAAAATTAACTAATAAAATTAAAAAGAAGGACTAGTATTTAATGGAAAACAAAGTACAAGAAGCATTAAATGAGATACAAAGAGGAACATCTGAAATTATCGATTTAGAAAGAATTGAATTTCTAATCAAAAGATATTATGAAACAGGTGAGAACTTTTATGTGAAAGCTGGATTTGATCCAACTGCACCAGACTTACATTTAGGGCATACGGTACTTATCCAAAAACTTGCGACGTTCCAAAAATTTGGAGGAATTGTTCAGTTTTTAATTGGAGATTTTACAGCAACTATTGGTGATCCAACAGGAAAAAGTGAAACAAGAAAAGTTTTAAGCAAAGAAGATGTGCAAAATAATGCTGTTTCATATAAAGAACAAGTATTCAAAATTTTAGATGAATCAAAAACTCAAGTAATGTTTAATTCATCATGGTTAAATGATTTAGGAACAGGTGGATTAATTGCACTTGCTTCAAACTTAACTGTTGCAAGAATGCTTGAAAGAGATGATTTTTCAAAAAGATATGCTTCTAATACTCCAATTGCTGTAAGTGAATTTACATATCCATTACTACAAGGTTATGATTCAGTTGCTATGAAAAGTGACATTGAATTAGGTGGAACAGACCAAAAATTTAATCTTTTAATGGGAAGAACACTTCAAAAAGCCTATAATGTGGGTAAACAACAAGCTGTTTTAATGATGCCTATTTTAGAAGGTTTAGATGGGATTCAAAAAATGTCTAAATCTTTAGGAAATTATATCGGTGTTACTGATGAAGCATTTGATATGTTTGGTAAAGTTTTATCAATTAGTGATGAATTAATGTGGAGATATTATGAATTACTTTCTAGTAAATCATTAAAAGAGATTGAAGAGTTAAAACAAGGTGTTCAAAATGGAACACTTCACCCAAAAGTAGTTAAAGATGATTTAGCTGCTGAAATCGTAGATCGATTCCATGGTGTTGGACAAGGAGAAATAGCTAAGCAAGAATTCGCAAAAGTTTTTGCTAAAAAAGATATTCCAACTGACATACCTGAATTTACATTAGAAGATGGAATTTGGTTAGGTCAAGCTTTAGTTGATGCAGGTTTAGTAGCTTCAACTTCACAAGCAAGAAGGGATATACAAGCAGGTGCTGTTAAGTTAAATCAAGAAAAAGTAACAGATGATAAGCTAAATTTACAAAAAGGTGAATATATTTTACAAAAAGGTAAAAAAAGTTTCGCTAAGATAGTAATAAAATAAGGGTCTAATAGTGAAAATAGGAAAACATGAAATAAAACACCCAATCATTCAAGGGGGAATGGGTGTTGGGATTAGCTGGGATCAACTAGCTGGTAACGTAAGCAAAGAAGGTGCATTAGGTGTAATTTCTGCAGTAGGAACAGGATACTACAGAAATAGATCAGAAAATGTTCAAATTATTACAAAAAAAGATAAGCCAAAAGATGTAGCAAACTTTTATAATAAAGATTCATTAAATGAAATCATTCAAAATGCTAGAAAAATTTGTGGAGATGCACCTTTAGGTTGTAATATTTTATATGCAATTAATGATTATGGTAGAGTTGTAAAAGATGCTTGTGAAGCAGGTGTTGATATTATTATCACAGGAGCAGGACTTCCTACAAATATGCCTGAATTTACTAAAGATTATCCAGATGTAGCTTTAGTTCCAATCGTTTCAAGTGCAAGAGCTTTAAAATTAATTTGCAAAAAATGGGAAAAGTATGGAAAAATTCCAGATGCAGTTATTGTTGAAGGTCCTTTAAGTGGTGGACACCAAGGATTTAAATATGAAGATTGTTTCAAAGAAGAGTTCCAGTTAGAAAATATTGTGCCTCCAGTTATTGAAGAAGCTAAAAAATGGGGAGATAATATTCCTATTATTGCAGCTGGAGGAATTTGGGATAAAAATGATATTGATAAATTTATTGCTATGGGATGTAGTGGTGTGCAAATGGCAACGAGATTTATTGGTACATTTGAGTGTGATGCTCACCAAAATTTAAAAGAAGTATTAATTAATGCCCAAAAAGATGATATTAAATTAGGTAAATCTCCTGTTGGATTACCAGCAAGATCTGTAAGAACAAAACTTCATTTTTCTATGGAAAATAATACTGCGCCAAAAGTTCAATGTATATCTAACTGCGTTGCTCCATGTAACAGAGGTCATGAAGCAAAAATTGTTGGTTACTGTATTGCAGATAGATTAGGTGCTGCATATAATGGAGATCAAGATACAGGTTTATTCTTTACTGGTTCAAATGGATATAGAATTGATAAACTTATTTCTGTTAAGGAACTAATTGAGAAATTAACTCAAGGAGAATAAAAATTTTTAAAAAATTTCTATTCTTATTCGCATTTGCACTATTTTTTCAAACTACCCTATTAGCAAATGGTACTCTTGCCCAAGAGTACCAAAAAGCTCGCATAGAATATCTTAAGGCTGTCGTTAGTCAAGATGAAAACTTGAAAATTGAGAAGCTTGAAAAAGTTATTGATTTAGGTGAGAAACTTAACAAGGATACAACTCCAGATAAAAAAAAGCTAGAAATTTTTAAATTAAGATTAAAAAAAGAGTCAAATTTAGATACCTCTAAAAAAAATCAAAAATCAAATACAACTAATACTCAATATCCAATAAGAGATATTTTTGTTAAAGACAATGAGATAATAATTGAGTTTAATAAAAATATCAATGCAAAAGACATAAAAAAGTTTGAATTGAACTCTAAAAATATATATAAAGATGTATTTGATATTGAAGGGTATTTTCCTAAAGCAAAAGAAACAAAATTAGAGATGGCTGGACTTGAAAAAATAGTTGTTGGTCAATATAAGCCAAATACTTTTAGAATTGTATTAAAAGATTCAAAAAAAATAGACTCCTATTTTAAAATAGTTGATAATACTGTTATTTTAAAAGTTGCAAATATTCAAAAAAATAACAATTTTGATGAAGCCATGAAAGTAGAGTTAAAAAAAGAAGATGATTTTTCTAATAAATTTATAGATACTAAATTTATTGACACTAAAAATTCTATAAGACAAATATATACAGACGATAATAATATCATTATCAAATTCAATGAATCATTCAATAAAAAGATGCTTAATTATGCAGTAGTTAAACAAAAAGGGAAGTATGTTCATAGATTTGATATTCAAGGTATTTATGAACATGCAAGTCCAATTAAATTGTCTATAAATAATTTAGAAAAAATCACTGTCTATCAAAAAAATAAAAAACAACTAAGAATTGATTTAATAAATGATTCAAAATTCAATTTAATTTATGTTGTTAATGATAGAAGTTTAGTAATTAAACTTAGTAATTTAAATAAAAAAATTATAAAACAAGAAGCTGTAAAAACAAATTATCTTAGTCCATTTAAAAACAAAGTTGTTGTTATAGACGCAGGTCATGGTGGTAAAGATGTTGGTGCAGTTGGACCTAAAAATAGATATGAAAAAGATGTAGTTTTTGCAATTTCAAAATATACTTATGATTTATTAAAACAAAGAGGATACAAAGTTTATCTAACAAGAACATCTGATAAATTTATAAAAGTTAACAATAGAACAAAACTAGCTAATGAAAAAAATGCAGACATATTTATATCTATTCATGCTAATTCAATAGTTGAATCAAAAGCAGCAAAAGTAGAAGGTATTGAAACATTCTTTTTAAGTCCTGCTAGAAGTGAAAGAGCTAAAAGAGTTGCTGCTATTGAAAATAGTGAAGATATCAACTCTATGAGTAATTCCACAAAAAATGCTTTTTTAGAGTCACTAAGCAGACCTAGAATAACAGCTTCACACAAACTAGCAATTGATGTTCAAGCAGGTATGCTTACTCAAGTAAAAACTAAATTTAATAATGTAGAAGATTCAGGTGTTAGAGAGGGACCATTTTGGGTTTTAGTTGGTGCACAAATGCCATCAATTTTAATTGAAGTAGGATATATTTCTCATCCAAAAGAGAGTGCTAGATTAGTTAATAAAGATTACCAAAAACTATTAGCAAATGGTATTGCTAATGGAATTGAATCTTACTTTTCAAAAAATCCTTAATCTCTTTGATTAGTTTTTTTTGTTTGCTTTTCAAAGGTGGTAATTCATCAATTGAAAAGAACTTTACACTAGAGTTTTCCCAAGATAAGTAGTTTGATTTTAGTGTGTTATTTATAAAATATTTTTCATAATTATCTATATTTTCAATATTGATAGTCCAAATACCAATATCTTTTTCAAAATTTATTTGTTCAAAGTAATCTTCAAAAAGTTCTGTGTGAATATATATTCCACACTCTTCAAATGTTTCCCTTTGAGCACAAATATATGGGCTTTCATTTTTAATTTTAACCCCTTTTAAACAACCCCATTTATCTTTACTAGATACACTTTTACAAAGTAAAATCTTTACATCATTTTTTGAAACAAAATATGGCAATAATCCATAAGCTTTGATATGACTTTTCAAAAGAACTCCTAAATTCTTAAAATGAAGATTTTTTTTGATAAATGTACAAAGATACAACTATCCAAATAAACAAAGGTAAAAGTAATGAAATTTCAGGAGCAATTACACCCCCACTTGTAATTCTAAATAGTAAGAAGAATACTCCCCAAACAATTAAAGTACTAAATATTGATAAAGATATAAATTTTCCTGAATTAAAAAATCTATTGTTTAATGAACTATAAACAAATATTAAAAGCATCAAAGGCACAACAAAAAAAGGAATTAATAGTTGATTATAAACAGAAGCTCTAATTTTTTCAGTGTTAATACCTTGATTTGAAAATAATACAAGTGCTGAAATAGAATCACTTAGGGATAAATCTGTATTCTCTTCATATACTTTGTTAAGAATTTTTGGTTTAAAACCTTCAAGGGTATATAAAAACTTTTCATTGGTAATATCAATTTTAGAGTTTAAAATATCAATATTAGCTGGTTTGTCAATTATTTTTGCATCTACAACGTACCATTTATCATTTTGGAAATATGCATTTTTAGCAAAGGTAGTTTTAATAACATCATTATTTTCAATTTTAAAAATATAAACACCTTCAGCTTTTTGTTGAAGTGGTAATAGCTTTTTAAAATATACGTAATTATCATCATACTTTAAAAAAACATCATTTTTTGTAGTTGTAAAAAATTCACCTTTTAATATTTTACTTTTTTGTTCTTCTGAATAAGCTAATGGTGTAAATTGTAAAGCTATTAATGTAAAAATCAATAAAAAAGACGAAACTAATACAGGCTTTATAAATTGAGTTCTAGTAACTCCTAAAGCATTGAAAGCCACAAATTCATTTGATTTTATAAACATAACTAAAGTAACAATCCATCCAAAAATTAATGCTAAAGGCAATGCTAATGAAAATGTAAAAAAACTAAAATACAAAATATATAAAATCATTAAGTTTGCAGAAGATGGTAACTCTTTGAAGTTTTGAATTATATCAATACCAATAAAAAATAGTTGCAATGATATTAAAACAATTAAAAAATTTATAATATACTTTTTAAAAACATATTTTGTAAGTATTGACATTAAACTACTTTAAAGTAAATTTTGATTTCACTACAGTTAACTCTTCACCTTTTATAAGTGCATTTATAGCGTCAATTGTATGTGGAATTATATCCTTTAATTTGTTTAATTCTTCTTTTGAAAAGTTGTCTAAAACATAATTTGCAACATCTGATTTATTTTGTGGTTTGCCAATTCCAATTCTAATTCTAATATAATCTTGTCCCATATGAGCATCACATGATCTTAGACCATTGTGTCCACCATGACCACCACCAATTTTGAATTTAACTGCACCAAAAGGTAAGTCTAAATCATCATGAATTACTATTATATTTTCTAAATCAAGTTTATAATACTCCTTAATTGCAAATACAGCTTGACCCGAATTATTCATATAAGTAGTTGGCTTAGAATATAAATTATAACCAGATTTTAAAAGTGTAGAATGAAAGTTTGATTTATTTATGTTTGTAGTAGAAAGATTTTTGGTCATCTCATCGATAACCATAAATCCAACGTTGTGTCTTGTTAGTTCGTATTTTTCACCGATATTACCAAGACCAACGATAAGATGCATATTAATTAAAAATTATTTAGCTTTAATTACACCAACAACTGGTACTCTTGGGTCTAAATAACAATCAACACCCGCTGGGAAGTCGATATTTCTAATTAAGATATTGTCTCCTGTATCTAATTGAGAAACTTCTAAAGTAATATCTTCAGGTAAGTTTTCAATTGTACATTTAACTGGAACTCTTTTGTGGTTAATCATTAAAAGACCTTTATTTTTAAGACCTTTTGGAGTACCTGTAGTTTTAACTGGGATTTTATATCCAGCTCTAACACCTGGTTGTGCTACCATTAAATCAACGTGTAATAAGTCTGAAGTTAATGGACATTTTTGATACTCTTGAACAACAACTTTAAAAGTTTTACCTTCTACACTTACATCAAATGCAACTGTAGTTTTGTCTCTTAAATACTTGATAAATACATTCTTTTTGAATGCAGCTTGAACATTTTCTAAACCTTTTCCATAGATGTTTGCAATTAAGTAACCATCTCTTCTTAAAGTTTTAGTTGCTTGTTTTGTCATACTATCTCTTGCGATACCCTCTAACATAAACATTCCTTTTATTAAATTTTGAAAGCGGATTTTACTAAAAGTTTTATAAATATTTGTTTAAGTAACATTTAATTTATTAGCTATCATTAAATAAATTTAACTTTTTTATAATTGATATTTAACTATACTATCAACAAAAATTATACTTTCAAAAGGTAAATCCCCATGACACTACTAGATGGTAAAGCATTATCTGCAAAAATCAAAGAAGAAGTTAAAGTTGAAGTAGCTACTTTAGTTCAAGAAAAACAAATAACTCCTGGTTTAGCTGTTATTTTAGTTGGAAATGATGCAGCAAGTGCAACGTATGTTGCAAGCAAAGCAAAAGGATGTAAAGAAGCTGGTATTTATTCAGTTGTTCACGAAATGCCTGATACAATTACTCAAGAAGAACTATTAGACACAATTGCTATGATGAATAAAAATCCAAAATTAGATGGTATATTAGTTCAACTTCCTTTACCAAAACACATTGACACAACGGTTGTTCTTGAAGCAATTGACCCATTAAAAGATGTTGATGGTTTTCATCCATACAATGTAGGAAGAATGGTTTCAAACCTTGATTCATTTTTACCAGCTACTCCATATGGTGTAATGAGAATGTTCGAAGAATATGGAATTGAATTAAGTGGTAAAAACGTAGTTGTAATTGGAAGTTCAGATATAGTTGGTAAACCAATGGCTTCACTTTTAATCAATGCAAAAGCTACAGTTACTGTTTGTAATTCAAGAACAAAAGATTTAGCTTCACATACAAAAGCTGCTGATATAGTTGTTATTGCTGTGGGTGTTCCTTTAATGTTAAAAGGTGATATGTTAAAAGATGGTGCAGTTGTAATTGATGTTGGTATTAATAGACTTGATACAGGTAAATTAGTTGGTGATGCTGATTTTGAAGATTGTAAAGACAAATGTACACATATTACACCAGTTCCAGGTGGAGTTGGTCCTATGACAATTGGAATGCTTTTAAAGAATACAGTTAAAGCAGCAACATTAAGAGAAAAAAGAGAAAGCAAATAATGCTAAAAAAAATCTATAACTGGTCTACATCATGGACTGGAACTTTAGTAATAGTTCTAGGAATTATTTTCTTCGTAGCTCAAGCATTTGTAATTCCAAGTGGAAGTATGAAAAATACACTTTTAATAGGTGATATGCTTTTTGTAAAAAAATATGTTTATGGTATTCCAACTCCAAGAATTCCATGGCTTGAAGTGAAAGTTTTACCTGATTTTAATGACAATGGCCACTTAATAGAGGGTGATAAACCACAAAGAGGTGATATTGTTGTTTTTAGATACCCTAAAAATGATGCTATTCACTATGTTAAAAGATTAGTTGCAACTGGTGGGGATTTAGTTGCAATGGTTGATAAAAATCTTTTAATTCATTTTTCTGAAGGTGAAGAATATATCACTAAAAACTTTCCAAAAGAAAAAATTGTAAATTTTGCTGGAAAATCATGGGTAGTAAATCCATATAAAGAAAAACATCCAGGAATTCATAATGATCCTGAAGTTGTAAATAATGGATATAATCCACAAGCTTTATTTAATATGATGCCAATAAAAGTGCCTGAAGGCGAATACTTTATGATGGGTGATAATAGAGACCACTCAAATGACTCAAGATTTTGGGGAACTGTTCAATACAAACATATAGTTGGAACACCTTGGTTTATCTATTTTTCTTGGGATGATGAATATAAAGTTAGATGGAATAGAATGTTTAAAAGTGTAGAAACTTTAGAACAAGAAATTGACGAAAATCAAAAAATTGAACACAAAGAAGGAATTTACTAATGAAATATTTTATTGGTGCAGACCACGCTGGAATTGATATTAAAGCTTATGTAAAAGAGCTTTTTGAAGCTAGAGGTCATGAAGTTATTGATTTGGGACCAAATACAAAAGATAGAGTTGATTATCCTGATTTTGCAGCACTTGTTTGTGAAAATGTTTTAGCAAACGAAGGAAGTAAAGGAATTTTGATTTGTGGTTCAGGTATTGGAATGAGTATGGCTGCAAATAAATTTGATGGAATTAGAGCTGCACTTTGTCACAATGAATATTCTGCAAAAATGGCTAGAGAACATAATGATGCTAATGTAATTTGCTTAGGTGAAAGAGTTTCAGGTTATGGAATGGTTGAAGCTATCATTGATGCTTGGAACAATTCATCATTTGAGGGTGGAAGACACGAAGGAAGAGTTGAAAAAATCAACGCTTTAGGAAAAATGGGTTCTTGCAGAAACTAATCTGCAAGAATTATTTATCTATATTAGCTTCGCATTTCCATTAAAAATCCATCACTATCTTCGTAATAATCTTTTAAAACTTTTTTAATTTTAAAGCCAAACTTTTTATATAACTTTATTGCTTTTTTATTTTCAACTTTTACTTCAAGGGTAAATCTTTTTTTATCTTTAAGATTTTCAAAACTATTTTCTAAAAGTTTTGAAGCTAAACCTAAACCTTGAAAATCATTATCCACAGCAAGTGAATAGAGTCTATATGAGTCCTTTCTTTTTAGCCACAAAATATATCCAGCAATTTTTTCATCAACTTCAATGCCAAATATAATATTTTTTTGCAAATGATATCTAAAGCTTGATTTACTTAGAGCAAAAGGATCGTTGTTAAACACCCTATTTTCAATTACAAATAGAGTGTTTAAATCATTTAAATTTGCTTGTCTTATTGTGTGCATTATTTTTGATAAATTGTATATTTTGGTACTAATTTTTTAGGCCTGTATGACATTTTTACTTTTTTTAGGTTTTCAAATCCCATATCATCACCAACATTGATATATTCAACATTGTACTTATCTTTTAAGATTTTTGTAAACTCTCTAAAAATAAATTGTGCACATCCTAAAATCTCAAAATCTGTTTTTTCAATAATAACACTTGCAGTATTTTCATTGATTTTTTCACCAACGGTAAAACCTTTAACTTCATCATTTATATATATTACAAGTCCAATTACATCAAGATTATCAAAGTCATTAATCAATCTTTTAATTGCAAATCTTTCAAAATAAATACCATCTAAGAACACTTCTACCTCTTCTTTTGGCATATATGTTGTTCTGTCTTTTACCCATTTATTAAATAAATTCAAAACTTCTTGACCATGTTTTGATTTATCCATAATTTCTACTCTAGCTTCTGGATAAATCTTTTTAAATCTATTGATTTCATTTCTTTTTGATTTATAAGAATCACCTTTTAAATCAATCAAATCATCAACTAAATAGATATAGTCAACTAATTTCTTCTCTATTAAGAAGTCTTTTAACATCTCATATATTAAAGTACCATCTTCTAAATAATCAACAAAACCTTCAAGTATATCTTCATGAACATACTCAATTTTTGAATAATTTCTATTACTATTATGGGCATTCATAATTTCAAAGCATTGTAAAATTGCTTCATAAACATTCTCTTTTTTTCCAATTGGAGGTAAAAGCATTGTTAATTCACCAGAATTTAAAATAAATAAGCAAAATGTTTCATTTACTATTGTGTAAAATCCTGTAGCTGTTGAAAGCCAAATATAATTTCCTGCAAATGTATAATCACTCACATCTACATTAATTAGTTGTAAATACTCATCCATAGTTTCTTTTGCTCTTAAATCAAAATGCTTAAGAGTGTGATTATTTATTGTCAATATTGACATTTATTTCTTTTTCCTTGTAAAAAATTTGCGGAATTATACTCCTAAATTTTCATTTTGCGTCAAATTTAAATAAATATTCTTCTAAGTACCTATTTATCATTATTATGTGATAATTTAAAAGAATAAAAAAAGGCTATTTTATGCAAGATTGGCAAGTATATTTAATGATGTTTTTTGTAGTTGCTGGAATGTTAATAGGAAAAAAACTTATGTTTTTTGATGAAAACAAAAATAGCAAACAAAATGAACAAGAAAACAGACTTAATAATGATGAAAAAAAGGATGAAATTTGATTAATCCAAAGATTATAGATTATATATTTTCAAGTGCATCTATACAAAGATGGAATGATTATCCAAGAATGGTTGAATTAGTTGAATTAGATAAACAAGCACATAAATTTATAATTGCATATTTTATTGCAAAACTTGAAAACGATGTAAATTACACACACTTAATTGAAGCAGGAATTTTTGAGTTTTTAAGAAGAATAGTTGTAACTGATATCAGACCTGATGTATTTAGAAAAGCCTTGCAAAAAAAATCTAAAGAGATAAACTCTTGGGTTATTTCAAAATTAGCACCTTCACTAAAAGATATTGATAATGGAATGTTTTTGCAAAAGTTTGAAGAGTACTTAAATGATTCTTCAATGTATAAAAAAGAGAGATTTACACTAAAAGCAGCTTCATATTTATCTACAAAATGGGAATTCTCAATCGTATATCAAACAAGTGCATTTTTAAATGACATTGAAGATGTTAAAAAAAGTGTAGAAGAAGAGATTGAAGATTATTATGAATTAATAGGTGTTAGAAAAATTGCATTAAATAAAAAACTAGCCAAAAT
>JALRJW010000108.1 GCA_023268955.1 Aliarcobacter sp.
ATCTTTAATCTCTTTAGCAGCCTCTGCACTTCTTGCTGCTAGGTTTCTAACCTCACCTGCAACTACCGCAAATCCTTTCCCTGCTTCCCCTGCTGTTGCAGATTCAACTGCGGCATTTAAAGATAAAATATTTGTTTGGAAAGCAATTTGATCAATAATATCAATTGAATCATTAATTAAATGTACTTTGTCATTTATTTCATCCATAGCAACAGTAGTTTTTGAAGCTAAATTTTGGCCATTATTTACAGAAATAGTTAAATTTGTTGCATTAGATTCCATTTGTCTCATTTTAATATTATTTTGAGATAAATTTGCAGTTAACTCTTCAAGTGATGCTGATGTTTCTTCTAAGGCAGCGGCATTAGATTTTGCATTATCACTTAGTGTTTCTACTTTTTGTAATAAAAGATCTGAATATTCATGTTGTGTTAATCCACTTGTTTTGTTCTGTATCATAGTATTTGTAATAGATTCACCTAGATGATTTACACCTTGTGCTAATTTTAACAAATGTTCTTTGGTATCAGAAATATCAACTTTGTTCATAAAAGTATTATTTGAATATTGATTTAATACAATTAATACTGAATTAATATTTTTCTCAATGTTGTTAGTTGTTTTATTTAAAAGTTCTGTCAATTCTTTAAGTGAAGGATTTGTTGTACTACATTGAATTCTTTTTGATAAGTCACCTTTTTCAATGTGAGTTAATGCTGATAAAGCATTTTCTAGAGTTTTTTTATCCTCTTCTAAAATATTCTCTGTTTTCGTAATATTTTCATTTATTACTTTTGACATTGCAGAAATCTCATTATTTGAACTAGCATCTAAAAGTTGAGCATTATTAGATTCGCCGTTTAAATATTTAAAGAAATTCAATAAACCTTCTTTAAAATCATTAATCGAAGAAATAATTCTATTTGCAATTAAGAAAAACAATAAAATTACAATAACTATTGTAATAATTCCAGTGAATAGTATTACATTTTCTAATTTAGATATTTTAGATTCTATTATAACTGTAGTTTTTTCATTCTCTGATTTATGTTCCTCAATCCATACATCCAAAGCAGATGATAATTTTTCAGCAAATGGGTCTAGTTCAAGCATAATCTTATTACCCTCTATATGACCTAAATTGATATATGTAGAAGCCATTTTTTTACCAATTGTATAGTAATCATCAAAGTTTTTGTCAAACTCTTTTAAAGATGAAACCATTTCTGCTTCTTCATATTTTTCATGTTCAGTAATTAAAGTTTTTAGAGTCTCTTTTCCATCGTTAAAGAATTTCTCAGCTTCCGAAAAACCATCATCAAAACCTTCTTCAGCTCTTGTTGCTGAAATATCAGTTAACCATTGTTGTACTTGAATAACATCTTTTTGTAGTCTTAGAAAATTAAACAAATGGGGTTCAATTTCTTTGTCTTTTTTGTAAACATTTAATCTAGCACCATTTGAGATGGTGTATGTTATAAAAATATTCACTAGTAAAGTTATAGCTATAATAATACCTACACTAAGAAGTTGATTTTTGAAAGAGAGATTTTTTAGCATTTAAAATCCTTTGTAAAAATTATTTTATTGTAGCGTATTTTTCTAACAAAAGAAAATATTATGTGTTAAATTGTATTATATTATTTTTAACAAAAAATTAGATATAATCGTTAGAAAATTGGAAACAAAATCACAAAATAGGAATATTATGTCAAAACAATTACTTCAAAAACAAGCGGACACTATTAGATTTTTAGCGGCTGACATGGTTCAAAAAGCAAACTCAGGACACCCAGGTGCACCTATGGGATTAGCAGATATCGCAACTGTATTAAGCAAACACTTAAATTTAAACCCAGCAAATGAAAAATGGCTAAATAGAGATAGATTAGTATTTTCAGGTGGACATGCAACAGGTTTAGTTTACTCTTTACTTCATTTGTGGGGATTTGATGTATCAGTTAATGATATGAAAAACTTTAGACAAATTCACTCTAAAACTCCAGGTCACCCTGAATATGGACATACTCATGGTATTGAAATTACAACTGGTCCTTTAGGTCAAGGTATTGCAAATGCTGTTGGTTTTGCTGCTGCTGCTAAATATGCTCAAAACACTTTAGGAAAAGATGTAATTAATCATAATGTTTTTTGTTTATGTGGAGATGGAGATTTGCAAGAGGGAATCTCTTATGAAGCTTGCGCAACTGCTGGACATATGAATTTAGATAATTTAGTTATTATTTATGATTCAAATAATATTACTATTGAGGGTGATACATCTTTAGCTTGGTCTGAGAATGTTAAGAAGAGATTCCAAGCGATTGATTTTGAAGTATTTGAAATTGATGGACATAATTTTGATCAAATTGACAAAGCAATTACTGAAGCAAAAGCTAGTGATAAACCTGTATTAATCATTGCTAAAACTGCTATTGCAAAAGGTAGTGCTACTATGGAAGGAAGTCACCATTCTCACGGTGCTCCTTTAGGTGAAGATGATATTGCTGCTTCAAAAATCAAAGCTGGTTTTGACCCTGAAGAGAAATTCTTTGTACCTGCTGATGTTAAAGGTGCATTTGATAAATTAATCACAGGTTCAACTGCAGAGAATGCATGGAATGAGTCTTTAAGTGCCCAAACAAAAGCAAAAATTGATGAATTACAAAATCCTAATTTTGATTCAATCGTTTATCCTGAGTTTGAAGAAAACGCTTCAGTTGCAACAAGAGATTCAAACCACAAAATCTTAAATGCAATCGCTGCAGCGATTCCAGGATTTTTAGGTGGAAGTGCAGATTTAGCACCATCAAATAAAACTGAATTAAAAGGTATGGGAGAATTCCCAACTGGTAGAAATATTCACTTTGGTATCAAAGAACATTCAATGGCAGCTATTACAAATGCTATGAATTTATATGGATTATTTAGAGTATATTCAGCAACATTCTTTGTATTTAGTGATTATTTAAAACCAGCTGCTAGAATTGCTGCTTTATCAAATATTCCTCAACACTTTGTATGGACTCACGATTCTATTGGTGTTGGAGAAGATGGACCAACTCACCAACCAATTGAGCATTTATCTCAATTTAGAGCATTACCAAACTTCTATACATTTAGACCTGCTGATGCAAGTGAAAATATTGAGTGTTGGAAAACAGCATTACCTATGAGTGCGCCAACTGCATTTGTATGTTCAAGACAAGGTTTACCAGTTCTTAAAAATGATAGAGCATTTGGTGAAGTTAAAAATGGTGGTTACCTTTTAAAGAAAAGAGATAATGCAACTGTTACAATTATGGCAAGTGGTTCTGAAGTTAGTTTAGCACTACAAACAGCATGTAAACTTTCAGATGAAGGTATCAATGCAAATGTTGTTTCTGTTCCTTGTTTTGACTTACTTTTAGAACAAGATAAAGAGTATATCAACAATATCATCGACCCTAATACAAAAGTATTCGCTGTTGAAGCTGCTAGAGGATTAGAGTATTACAAATTTGCTGATGTTGTTGTTGGTATGGATACATTTGGAGCTTCTGGACCTGCTGGAGAGTTATTCAAAGAGTTTGGATTTACTGTTGATGCTTTAAAAGCAAAAATCACTGCTGAACTTAACTAATATTTAATTCTAATATTAAAAAAGATAGAGATTTATAAATCTCTATCTTCTACTTTAACCTTTAATTTCATTTCTTTCTTTTATAATGTTTTTTAAAATTTATATACTTAATTAAAAGGGATAATAATGTCTATTGGATTTATAGGACTTGGAAATTTAGGAAAAGCAATTGCAACTAGACTTACTGAAATGGGTGAGACTTTAGTTGTTTACAATAGAACAAAAAGTAAAGTTGAAAATTTAGGTTATGAAATAGTTGATACTCCAAAAGATTTAACAAAAAAATGTGATGTGATTTTCCTATGTTTATTTGATTCACCTGCTGTTGAAAATATTTTAAGTGGTGAAAATGGTATCTTAAGTGGCGATTTAAAAGGAAAAACAATCATTGATTTAAGTACAAATCATTATGACGATGTAGTTAGATTTCATAAACTTGTAAATAATTCAGGTGCTGATTATTTAGAAAATCCTGTTTTTGGTAGTGTTGCTCCTGCTTTAATAGGTGCTTTAACATTAGTTAGTGCTGGTAAAAAAGAAGTATATGAAAGAGTTAAACCACTTTTAGAGAAATTTGGAAAAGAGATATTTTATTTAGAAAAACAAGGAAGTGCTACAAAAATGAAACTTATCAACAATCTTTGTTTAGGTTCATTTATGGCAACACTTGCTGAATGTACGGCACTTGCTGAGAGTTGTGAGATTCCAAAAGCAAAAGCCTTGGAGATTTTAGGAGTTGGTGGTGGACAGTCACTTGTGTTAAAAGCTAAAACACAAAAATTAATTGATGAAGACTTTTCGGCACATTTTTCAAATAATGCAATAAATAAAGACTTGCATTTATTACAAGATTTAGCATATAATTTGAACCAACCACTTTATACTGCAACAGTACCAAAAGAACTGTTCTCTAAAATGAAAATGATGGGAAAAGGAGAAGAAGATTTTTCTTCAATTTATCAACTATTTAAGTAATTGATAAATAATAAACAAAAACAGTTCTATATAATAACAATATTGATAAT
>JALRJW010000123.1 GCA_023268955.1 Aliarcobacter sp.
TTCAATTTTAACTCATTTGAATACTTCTCAAATAATGCTTTTTGAGACTCATTCATAACAGCTGCTTCACCGTGAACTACTTCTTTTTTTACTTCAACTTTTGGCTTTGATTCTTGTTTAGGTTTACTATTATCAACTTCACTTTTACTTTTTTTAGCCCATGAATCTTTAAGACCTACAATTTTATTGAATACTGGATTTTCATCACTGTAATCAATAGGATCAGCGTAAAAATATCCTTGTCTTTCAAACTGGAATCTAACATCTATTTTATCACTAATCACAGCAGGCTCAATATAAGCATTTTTAATTATATTAAGTGAATTAGGATTTAAATCTTCTAAACCTTCAGGTGCTTCATTTTTATATAATCTATCATAAAGTCTTACTTCAATACTTTTTGCAGTTTTAACATCTACCCATTGAATTGCACTTTTAACTTTTATTCCACTTGTGTCATTTCCACTTTTTGAATTTGGATTATATTGAGCTTTAATTTCAACTACATTTCCATTTTCATCTTTAATAATCTCTTTGCAAGTGATTATATATGCATGTCTAAGTCTAACAGGTTGATCTAAAGTTAATCTATTATATCCCTTAACAGGATTTTCACTGAAATCTTCCCTTTCAATATATACTTCATTTGAAAAAGGAATAATTCTTGAACCCTCTTTAGGCACATCATGGGGATAATATGAAGCTTCAATATCTTCACTTCCTTCATAATTTTCAATTACAACTTTAATAGGGTCTAAAACACACATAACCCTTGGAACTTTAGTATTTAAATCATCTCTAATGCAAAACTCTAATTGAGATACATCAACCATAGAATTTGCTTTTGCAATACCTATTTGATCACAGAAATTCAAAATTGATTCAGGTGTGTACCCTCTTCTTTTATATCCAGCAATAGTAGGCATTCTAGGGTCATCCCAACCATTCACATAATTTCCATTTACAAGTTCAAGAAGTTTTCTTTTACTCATAACTGTATAATTAATTCCAAGTCTAGCAAATTCATGTTGATATGGTCTTGGTTTTGGCAACTCTAAAGTATCTAAAACCCAATCGTATATATCTCTGTTGTTTTCAAATTCTAAAGTACAAATAGAGTGAGTAACACCTTCAAGATAATCAGATAAACAGTGGGCAAAATCATACATAGGATATATACACCAATCATTTTGCGTTCTAAAGTGGTGGGCATTTCTGATTCTATATAAAAGTGGATCCCTCATTTTCATATTAGCTGCACCCATGTCAATTTTTGCTCTTAATACATGCTCTCCATCTTTAAATTCACCATTTTTCATTCTTTCAAAAAGGTCAAGATTTTCTTCAATTGATCTAGAAGCAAATTCACTTCTTATACCTGCTTGAGTTACAGTACCTCTATTTATTCTCATTTGTTCTTCATCTACACTATCAACATAAGCTTTACCCATTTTGATAAGCTCAACAGCATATTCATAAATCTTTTGAAAATAATCTGAAGTAAAATAAACATTTTCTCCCCAATTAAATCCTAACCACTCAACAGCATCTTTTAAAGCTTCAACATATTTTGTATCTTCAGTAGTAGGATTAGTATCATCCATTCTTAAATTACAATGACCATTGTAATCCTTAGCAATACCAAAATTTATGCAAATTGATTTGGCATGTCCTATATGTGGAAATCCATTTGGTTCAGGGGGAAATCTAGTAACTACTTCATTGTATTTACCAGTTTTTAAATCTTCTTCAACTTTTACTCTTAAAAAATCTTTGCTTTCACTCATTACTTGTAAACCTTTTTGATTTGAAAAACTTTATTATTTTGCAGATTTTATCTAATTAGTGCTTACATCATCCACGATATAATCATCTATATACTCTAAAAACTTTTTTATTAAAAGCTTTAAATCTATAAAATCAAGAAATACTTATGTATAATTTACTAATAAATTATTTTAAGGATAAAAGATGAAAAAAGAATTTTTAAATAACTTAAGTAAATCAATATTATTAAGTCTAGTAATTGGTGTAAGTGCTACCGCTTCAAATGTTAAAATCACTCCTTTAGGTAGTCACGATGGGGAGTTTTGTTCTAGAGACAGAGCTTTTGTATTTGAAGATCCAGATGGAACAAGAGTTTTATTTGATGTTGGAAGAACTGTAGCAGGACCTAATGATCCAAGACTTGGAAAAATTGATGCTGTTTTATTATCAGGTGTGCATGGAGATCACATGGGAGACCAAAGAATCTCTAAAACAAACAATGGAACTTGTGCTAAACCACAAACAGAAGTTAAAACAACACCAAATTCTAATACTGCAGAAATCATTGTAGGTAAAAATGCAAAAGCCTTTTTAGGTGGTGAAATGCATACATTTATGAAACAAAAAGTTGTTGATGCAGGTGGAGATGCTAAATTAGTTCAACCATTAAGATTTGGTGGAGAACAAACTATTGGTGGAGTTAAAGTTGCTATTGTTCCTGTAACTCATAGTAATGGAGTAAGCTCGGGATTTATTCACGATGACTTAAGTCACTCATTTAAGAAAAATGGTTTAACAGCTTATGTTGGACCTGATAATGGATATGTTTTAACATTCTCAAATGGTTTAGTAGTTTATATTTCAGGAGATAGTGGAATAACAGCAGAACAAGATGTAACTGTAAATAGATTTTACAATGCAAAGTTAGCTATTATAAATGCAGGTGGAGTTTATACATCAGGACCAAAAGAAGCTGCATTTTCTATTAATGAACTTGTAAAACCAAATGCAGTTATTCCAAGTCACACAAATGAAGAAGCAACTAAAAATGGAAAGTTACTTGAGGGAACTAAAACTGCTGCTTTTAAAAGCATGATTAAAAATATTCCGGTTTATATTCCATTAAGTGGTATTACAATGGAATTTAATAACGATGGTATTTGCACTAAAGGGTGTAAATAAACATAAAAAGGCCTTTTTATAACTATTGATTTAAAGTTTAATAAACTTTAAATCAATTTTTCGTAAAAATTTGGAAAATTTAAAAAAGGATTGATTTGGAAAATGCAAATTGGGATGCAATAATTGTTCAAATTATAGTACTAACAGCTTCAATTATAACTTGGAAACTAGTAAAAGACTTTTATACGAGAAGATTTCATAAACTTGTTGCACATTTAATTGCTATTGCAACAGCATCATTTATGTTAATTTCAACAATGACATTATTTGTACCTAGAAATTATCAAAGAGGTGCTACAGCTGAATTTGAATTATCATTATCATCAGTAATTATAGTTATTGGAATGGTAGGTTTATTATATATTTTATTTAAATTTATATTGGTTGATAGAAGTTCAAAATAATATTACTATTTTGAACTTCTGTCTTGTGAATTTTCAAAATTTATTTACAAGAACTGCACAATCCATAAAGTTGCATTGAGTGCCCTGTTATTTTAAAATCATTTTCTTTAGCAATTCTATCTTGTCTATCTTCAATCTCTTTATCAAAGAATTCAATTATCTTACCACAAATAGTACAGATCAAATGGTCATGATGAGATTTATCATTACTTTCATATTTCTTACCATCAGTTCCAAAGGCAATTGAAGAAATCAAATCAACTTCTTCTAGAAAACTCAATGCTCTATAAACTGTTGCAATACCAATGTTTGACTCAGGATAATGGTCTTTAACTTGATTATAAACTTCTTCAGCAGTGAGATGCTCATCTGCATGAAGTAATATATTTAATACTATTTCCCTTTGTTCAGTATATTTCAAACCTTTTTGTTTAACAATTTTTTTAAGTTCTTCAATTGCTTCACTATTTTCTTTCATTTAAACACCTTGAATCTTGTTAGCTTCATTATGATATAATAATCATTATTAATTTTAGTTAAGGAATTTAATGACACTTGATGAATTAAATGTAAATGAATCTGCAACAATTAAAGCTATTAATTGTGACAGCATTCTAAAAAATAGATTTTACTCACTAGGAATAGTAAAATCATCTATCCTAACTCTAAAAGAACGAACTTTAACAAAAAGCACATTGGAAATAGAAATCAATAACTCAAAAATCGCTCTAAGGCTTAGTGAAGCATCAAAAATAGAAGTTGAAAAAATATGAATAAAATTAAAATAGCATTAGTAGGTCAGCCAAATGTTGGTAAATCTATGCTTATTAATTCAATCTCAAATGCAAGATTGAAGGTGGGAAATTTTTCTGGCGTAACTGTAACTAAAGAAGTTGTTCTTTTTGAACATAAAAATTATGAGTTTGAAATAGTTGATTTGCCAGGGGCATACTCTTTAAATGAATTTACAATTGAAGAAAAAGTTACCAAAGAGTTTTTAGAAAATGAAGAGTATGACATCATTTTAAATGTTTTAGACTCTACAAATCTTCAAAGAAATTTATACTTAACAAGTGAACTTTTAGCATTAGATAAAAAAATGGTTATTGCTTTAAATATGATTGATGAAGCAAATAAAGAAAATATTAAAATAGATGAAAAACAACTAAGTTCTATATTAGGTAAGCCATGTATCAAGACAAGTGCTGCAAAAAATCTTGGAATAAATGTACTACTAGAAACTTTAATACAAAAGTATAAAAGTTCTAAACTTCCAACTAAATTAATCTTCTCAGATGTAATTGAAGAAGAAATTATAAATATTTGCAATTTTTTTAAAGATTCAAATTTCAAAAATAATAAAAGTTTTAGAGAACTAGCAATTGCTTTGTTAAAAGAGGACAAAAAAACCTATCTTGAATTTCAGCAAGAACCAATATGGACAAATCTTCAACCACTTCTAAACCATTCCTTTGAACATATATTTCTGCATTATGAAACAAAAGATGTTGAAGATATCTTTAATGAAGAAAAATTCGCTTTTGCTAAAGGAGCTGTTACTGAAACAGTAACTTATGCAAATAAAAAAAACTCAAGTTTAACTGAAAAAATTGATTCACTATTAATTCATAAATTTTTTGGTTTGCCTATATTTTTGTTTTTGATGTGGGGATTATTTCAACTTACATTTACCGTTGGAAATATTCCAATGGATATTATTGATGCATTTTTTTCTTCTTTAATTGACCAAACGAAATTTTATCTTGGAAACAATGAACTCTCATCTGTTATAGCAGATGGTGCTATAGCAGGGGTTGGAAGCGTAATTTTATTTTTACCAAATATTGTGATTTTATTTTTTGGAATTGCCTTGCTAGAGACTACTGGATACATGAGTAGAGTAGCCTTTTTACTTGATGGTTTTTTCCATAAATTTGGACTTCATGGGAAATCGTTTATTCCCCTTGTTACAGGTTTTGGTTGCTCAGTTCCTGCATATATGGCAGCAAGAACACTAAAAAATGATAGGGATAGATTACTTACTTTATTTATCATAGGTTTCATGTCATGTGGAGCTAGACTTCCTATTTATGTACTTTTTGTTGGTGCTTTTTTTGGGACAAACAATGCAGGAAATATGCTT
>JALRJW010000136.1 GCA_023268955.1 Aliarcobacter sp.
ACAATTTGGTTATCAATTTTTGTTCTAACTTTTGCATGTAAATCTACAAGTTTCATCTCTAAAGCAATTTTTGCTTCATCAACGTTTCTGAAAATTTTGTGCTCACCTAAAACACCATCTTTTGATAATGATAGATAATAAATACCTAAAATCATATCCTGAGATGGTACAGCAATAGCTCTACCTGAAGCTGGTAAAAGAATATTTAATGAAGACATCATTAATACTTTTGCTTCAGCAACAGCTTCTTGTGATAATGGTACGTGTACCGCCATTTGGTCACCATCGAAGTCGGCATTAAATGCAGAACATACTAATGGATGTAACTGAATAGCTTTTCCGTCAATTAACACAGGGTGGAACGCTTGAATAGATAATTTGTGAAGAGTTGGTGCTCTATTTAGTAAAACAGGATACTCATCAACGATTTCATTTAAACATTCCCATACTTCATTTGTTTCTGCTTCAATTAATCTTTTAGCAGATTTTAAAGTAGTTGCATAACCTTTTTCTTCAAGTTTAGCCATAATATGTGGCTTAAATAACTCTAAAGCCATTTTCTTAGGAATACCACATTGGTCCATATTTAAAGTAGGACCAACAACGATTACAGATCTTCCTGAGAAGTCAACCCTTTTACCAAGTAAGTTTTGTCTAAATCTTCCTTGTTTACCTTTAATGATTTCTGATAAAGATTTTAAAGGTCTTTTATTTGCACCTTTAACTGCATTAGCTGTTTTACCATTGTCAAATAAAGCATCAACTGCTTCTTGAAGCATTCTTTTTTCATTTCTGATAATGATTTCAGGTGCATCAAGTTCTGTTAATCTTTTTAATCTGTTATTTCTGTTGATAACTCTTCTATAAAGGTCATTAACGTCTGAAACAGCAAATTTTCCACCATCTAATGATACAAGTGGTCTTAAATCAGGTGGTAAAACTGGTAATTGAGTTAACATCATCCATTCAGGTTTATTTCCTGAATTAATGAAATTCTCAACTACTTTTAATCTTTTGATTATAGTTTTTCTTTTTGCTTCTGATTTAGTAGAGTTCATCTCTTCTTTAAGTAGAGTTAATAATTCAAATAAATCAAGATTTTCTAATAAATCTTTGATTACATCTCCACCCATTTCAGCTTTGAACCCTGTATGCTCAAATAAATCAGCAATTGTTCTGTATTGCTCTTCATTTAAGATATCATATTTTTCAACTTTTTTAGTTTTTTCATTATCATAAAAAGCTTCACCTGGTTCATTTACAATGTATGCTTCATAGTATAATACTCTTTCTAAGTCTTTTAATTTAACACCTAATAAAGTACCAATTCTAGTTGGTAATGAGCTAACCATCCAAATATGAGCAACAGGAGATACTAAGTCAATATGACCCATTCTATGTCTTCTAACTTTAGATGAAGTTACTTCAACTCCACATTTTTCACATACAACACCTTTGTATCTCATCTTCTTATATTTACCACAAAGACATTCATAATCTTTTACTGGTCCGAAGATTTTTGCACAGAATAAACCATCTCTTTCTGGTTTTAATGTTCTATAGTTAATAGTTTCAGGCTTTTTAACTTCACCACAAGACCAAGAAAGAATTTTCTCTGGACTTGCAAGTCTTAGTTGGAACGCAGCGAAATCTTGCGGTCTGTCTAACTCTTTAATTTCAATTGGTTCTAATACTCTTTCATTATTGCTCATTATTATCTACCTCTTCAAAAATATCAACATCTAAACCTAAAGCTTTTAACTCTTTAGTTAATACGAAGAATGTTTCAGGAACACCAGATCTTGGAACATTTTCACCATTTGCAATTGCTCTATATGCTCTTGTTCTACCTTCAACATCATCAGATTTTGTTGTAAGCATCTCTTTAAGAACGCTCGTAGCACCATATGCTTCAAGTGCCCAAACTTCCATTTCCCCGAATCTTTGTCCACCAAATAGAGCTTTACCTCCAACTGGTTGTTGAGTAACTAAAGAGTAAGGTCCTGTAGATCTTGCGTGAACTTTTTCATCAACTAAGTGGTGAAGTTTAAGCATATACATATAACCTACATTTACTCTTTCTCTCATTTTTTCACCAGTTTTACCATCGTAAAGTGTACATTTACCATCTGAGTCAATTTTCGCTAATTCGAATAATTTAACAAACTCTTCTTCTTTAACACCGTCAAAAATTTGAGTTGCAAATCTAACACCTTTTGCCCAGTCTCTACCGTACTCAATTAATTCATCATCACATAAAGAATCCATAAACTCTTTACCATTCATTAATTTAGCAACATCAGCAATTTCTGCCATTTTTGCTCTTAATTCAGAAATAAACTCAGTTTTCTTAGCATCAAAAATATCTTGAATTTGTGTTCCAAGTTTTTTACCTACTAAACCTAAGTGAACTTCTAAGATTTGTCCAATATTCATCCTTGAAGGTACCCCTAGTGGGTTAAGAATTACATCTACTGTATTTCCATCTTCTAAATAAGGCATATCTACTTGAGGAACGATGTTAGAAACGATACCTTTGTTACCGTGTCTACCAGCCATTTTATCCCCAACTTTGATTTTTCTCTTAGTTGCAATATAAACTTTTACTTGTTTAATAACACCTGAAGGTAAAATATCATCATGCTCTAAAGTTTGAAGTTTTTCTTCATGATCTTCTCTTAACACAGATTTTTGTTTAATGAAGTGTTCTTTGATATCATTATATTTTTTCTCAATATCTTTACCATAAGAAGCAACAACTTTTTTCATAGCAAATCTATTTACATTAGCTAAAATATCAGCTGGAATTGAATCACCTTTTTTATAAGTAGTTTCATCAATTTCAACATCTTTTTCTAATGGTGTTCTTGATAATAGATCATTAATTTTTAAAATCTCTTCTCTATCTAACATCAATAATTTATCATGATGTTTTAAATCTAATTCAGATTTTTCAGCTTCAATTTCTGCAATTGCTCTTGCGTCTTTTTCATATCCTTTTTTAGTGAATACTTTAACATCAACAACAGTTCCTTCCATTGAAGTAGGACAAACTAAAGATTTATTAATTACGTGACCAGCTTTTTCACCGAAAATTGCTCTTAATAATCTTTCTTCTGGAGTTGGTTTGATTTCACCTTTTGGAGTTACTTTTCCAACTAAAATCATACCTGGTTTAACAAAAGTACCAACTTTTACAATACCTGAATCATCTAAATGAGAAATAGATTCTTCTTTAACACCAGGTAAATCTCTAGTGATCTCTTCATTACCATGTTTTAATTCTCTACACTCAACATCTTTTTCATAAATATGAACAGATGTGAATGCATCTTCTTTAATCAATCTTTGAGAAAGGATAATAGCATCTTCGTAGTTATAACCATTCCATGGCATAAACGCAACCATTGCATTAACACCAACAGCTAATTCACCTTTATCCATAGAAGGCCCATCAGCGATAACTTGACCTTTTTGTACAAATTGACCCTCTTTGATAGCTGTTCTTTGTCCAAATGAAGTATTGTTATTTGTTCTAACATTTTTGTTAACTTCATAATGATCAATAAATGCACCATTTTCGTCTTCACCAGAAATATAAATATTTTTAGCGTCAGATTTTTCAACAGTTCCAGCTCTATTAGCCTTTATAGCTTCCCATGCATCTCTAGCAACGATTTTTTCTAAACCTGTTCCTACCATTGGAGCATTTGGTCTTAATAATGGAACAGCTTGTCTCATCATATTCGATCCCATAAGTGCTCTGTTGGCATCATCGTGTTCTAAGAATGGAATTAAAGAAGCAGCAACCCCCATAACCATTTGAGAAGAAATATCAATTAAATCAACTTTATTTCTATCCATTAATAGGATTTCACCATCTTGTCTTGCTTCAATTAACGGCTCAATAATTTTCCCATTTTCATCAACTTTTGTTGAACCTGGAGCAATAACTAATCCCTCTTCTTGAGTAGCTGTATAGTAAGAAATTTCATTACTTACAACACCATCAACAACTTTTTTATATGGAGCTTCAATAAATCCTAAATCATTTACTTTAGCAAAAGTAGATAACGTATTGATAAGACCAATGTTTTGTCCCTCTGGAGTTTCAACTGGACAGATTCTTCCATAGTGAGTTGGGTGAACGTCCCTTACTTCGAATCCAGCTCTTTCTTTAACTAAACCACCTTCTCCAAGTGCAGAAAGTCTTCTTTTATGAGTAACTTCTGATAATGGATTTGTTTGATCCATAAATTGTGATAATTGACCAGATGTAAAGAACTCAGTAATTGTTGTTGTAATCATTTTAGAGTTAACTAAATCATGAGGCATAATATCTTCTAATGTACCTGATAAAGTAGTCATTTTATCTCTAATAGCTTTTTGCATTTTGATTAAACCAGCATGCATTTCATTAGCTAATAACTCACCAATTGCTCTAATTCTTCTATTACCTAAGTGATCTCTATCATCGATATGACCATGTCCAGATTTAACTTTTACTAAATATTGAACAGTTTTAATAATATCTTCATATGTTAAAACAGTTACATATTCAGGAACATTTACACCTAACTTGTGGTTCATTTTCATTCTACCAACTTTAGTTAAGTCATATCTTTCTGGATCAAAGAATAATTTTTTTACGAATTCTTTAGCAGCATCTTTAGTTACAGGCTCACCTGGTCTCATTACTTTGTAAATTCTAATTGCAGCTAAATCATTTTCATCATCGATTTGTTCTGTTTGTTTTAATAATTTTAAAGACTCAGCGTCAGCTTTAAATGCATTGATAATAGAATCATCAACACCTTCTGCTAAGTCATTTGCAATATCAAAAGATTCAAAACCTAAATCTAATAATTTTTTTAATCTTAATTCATCAAGATTTGTTAAAGCATCAAATAATACTTCTCCTGATTCAGGATCAAAAATTGTGTTTGCTGTACATCTGTCCATTAATAATTCAACAGGATATTCAACATATTTAAGACCACCCTCTTGTAAAGCTTTTGCTTTTCTATCAGTTAATCTTTTTCCAGCAGCTAAGATTAATTCACCTTTATCATCTTTTAAGTCAAAGTCTAATCTTCCTGTAAAATCAGTTGGATTAAATTCTGTTAAGAATTTATTGTTTTTGATTTTTACATTTAATACTGGGTAGAACATTTTGATGATATCTTCTTTAGAATATCCTAATGCTCTGAATAAAATAGTTACAGGTACTTTTCTTCTTTTGTTAATTCTTACATATAATACATCTTTTGCATCATATTCAAAGTATAACCAAGAACCTCTATCTGGAATAATTTGACCAGTGAATATTAATTTATTGTCAGAAGTGTTTGATTCTTCTTCTTTAAAAATAACACCTGGAGATCTGTGTAATTGGTTTACAACTACTCTTTCAACACCATTTACAATAAAAGATGTTCTGTCCGTCATTAACGGAATTTCTCTAATAAATAAAGATTGTTCTTTCATATCTTTAACGCCGATTTTTTCACCAGTTTTTTCGTCAAGATCCCATAAAGTTAATCTAATATTGATTTTTAACGGAATAGAGTAAGTTAGACCTCTTACCATTGATTCTCTAACATTATATTTAGGTTTACCTACTTCAGAACCTAAATAATCCAAAGTAATTCTATTTTGAGCATCATGAATTGGGAAAATTGATTTGAAAACTTTTTCGATACCAGCTTCATTTCTTTCTTCTTTTCCAATCATTAAGAATGTGTCATAAGAATTTTGTTGTAATTGTAATAAGTTAGGAATTTCAATTTGTTGTGGATTTTTTGCAAAATCAACTCTAAGTCTATTACCAGATTTTAAAGAGTTTAACATTGTCAGCCTTGTAATAAATTTTTATTTTTATTTTAGCTTTTTGTATAAAGCACAAAAGCATCCTTGAAGGATAAAAGAAAAATTCCCATAAATCCTTCTTTTAACCCTCGTAGATGCTATCTTAAATATTAGGGAAAACTCCCTAATATTTCTAGTTAACTACAAGAGAGTAATTATTTTAATTCTACTTTTGCACCAGCAGCTTCTAATGCAGCTTTTGCAGCTTCAGCGTCTTCTTTAGAAATACCTTCTTTAACAACTGAACCAGCTTCTTCAGCCATAGCTTTAGCTTCTTTTAATCCTAAACCAGTTAATGCTCTGATTTCTTTAATTACGTTAATTTTTTTGTCTCCTGAATCAACGATAACAACGTTGAACTCAGTTTGCTCTTCACCAGCATCAGCAGCAGCAACTGCAGCACCAGCAACTGCAACAGGTTGTGCAGATACACCAAATTTTTCTTCGAATTCTTTTACTAATTCAGATAATTCTAATACAGATAATCCAGAGATGAATTCTAATACGTCTTCTTTAGAAATTGCCATTTCATTTTCCTTATTTATTTTTATTTATATATTTTTAATTTAATGCTTAAATTATTAAGCAGCCTCTTCTTCTTTTTTTCTTCTAAGAGCGTCAAGACCGATAGTAAAGTTTCTAACAGGTCCCATCCATACAGATGCAAGCATTCCAAGAAGCTCTTCTCTTGATGGTAATTTAGCAAACGCCATAACAGTTTTAAGATCAGCAATTTGACCTTCAATGATACCTGATTTAATAGAGAATTTATCTTTGTTAGCATCAGCAAATTTATCTGCTACTTTACAAGCAGAGATTTGATCTTCTGACCATAAAAAGATATTTGTTCCACTTAATTCAACATCACCTAATTCTGCATTTTTAACTGCAACAGTTACTAAAGTATTTTTAGCAACTTGAACTTTTGTATTGTTTGCTTTAGCATCTTTTCTTAGTTGTTCTAATTCTCTGTGAGTTAAACCTTTATAATCACATACTACTACGGCTTGTGAACCTTTGAACTCTCCAGTTAAGAAATCAACTATTTCAGCTTTTTGTTGTTTTGTCATGTTTCCTCCCTTCAAAACATCGACTTAGGCGGGTCTTACAAGAAACGGAGGCGTTTCTTACCAGCTGTCTAAAGTTTTATTTCAGTGCTTTGATAACACTCAATAATATTGATTCTAAATCAACACACTTGAATGTTAATATTAAATAAGGGAAAACCCTTATTTAATGTCCATTAATTCCATATTATCTAATGAAACTGCTGGAGACATAGTTAAAGATAATGTACCTGTAGTAATATATCTTCCTTTTGCAGAAGCTGGTTTAGCTTTGTTGATAGCTTTAACGAATGCTTCAATATTTTCTTGTAATGCTTCAGCTGTGAAAGAAACTTTTCCAACACCTGCTTGCATGTTACCTTTTTTGTCAACTCTATATGCTACTTGTCCACCTTTAGCATCGTTAACAGCTTTAGTAACATCCATAGTTACAGTACCTGTTTTAGGATTTGGCATTAAACCTTTTGGTCCTAAGATTCTACCTAATTTACCAACTAGTCCCATACAATCTGGAGTAGCAATTAAAACGTCAAATTCAATTGTTCCACCCATTACTGTATCAACTAAATCGTCATTTCCAACGATATCAGCACCAGCAGCTTTAGCTTCGTCCATTTTTACACCTTTAGCAAAAACAGCAACTCTAACAGTTTTACCTGTACCGTTTGGTAATACTACAGCACCTCTGATCATTTGGTCAGCGTGTCTTGGATCTACATTTAAGTTTAATGAAACTTCAACAGTCTCGTCAAATTTAGCAGATGCTAATTCTTTAACTTTAGAAACACCCTCTGCTAAGTTATAATTTTTATCTTCAATCTTTGCTTGTAAAGATTTATATCTTTTAGATACTTTTGCCATTTTATTCTCCGCAATTTTATAATTTTTTGCTACCGCAATTTATAGTCTTGTGGTTAGACTTGTTTTGAAACAGAATATTATAATTCTGTATCAATTCCCATAGATCTAGCAGAACCAGCAACAATTTTTGCAGCTTGTTCTTTACAATCAGTATTTAAGTCAGCGATTTTCATATCAACGATTTCCATGATTTGATCTCTTGATAATTTTCCAACTTTTTGTTTTAATGGGTTACTTGAACCTGATTTAACACCAGATATTTTTTTAATTAACTCTGTCATTGGTGGTTGTTTAACTACAAATGTAAAACTTTTGTCAGTGTAAACAGTAATAACAACTGGTAATCTATATCCAGCTTTGTCTTTAGTTTTCTCATTGAATGCTTTACAGAATTCCATGATATTTACACCTCTTTGACCTAATGCAGGTCCAACTGGTGGAGATGGATTAGCTGCACCAGCAGGTATTTGTAACTTTAAAAAACCTTGTACTTTTTTAGCCATAGTATTTTCCTTTTATAAATTTTAATGTTTAGGCATTAGGCAAAAAAACTCATGTGAAGCCAGTTTCATTGCCTAATGCCTAAATTGTTTTATCAAACTACTCTTTCTACTTGAGTATATGAAATTTCAACAGGTGTATTTCTTCCAAATATTGAAACATTTAATTTTAAGATTCCAGATGCAAGATCGAAATGTTCAACAATCCCATTAAAGTTTGAGAATGGACCTTCGTTAATTCTTACCATTTCACCTTCATCAAATGAAATTTTTGGTTTAGCAGCCGCTCTATTTTTAACTTTTTCCAAAATTAAATTAATATCTTTTTCCGCTAATGGAGTTGGTTTCTTAGACTCACCAATGAATCTTCCTACCCTTGGCATTGATTGAATTCTGTGCCATAGTGCAGTATCTAAATCAATTTTTGCAAAAGCATATGCAGGATATAAAGGTCTTTCAACTATAGTTTTTTTACCTTTTTTAACTTCAATTAAATCTTCTGTTGGAACTAAAACTTCTTCGATTCTTTTATCAGCCATTTCTTCTGAAAGTTGAATTAATGCTCTTTTAACAGCAAGTTCACTTCCAGAGTATGTTTGTATTGCGTACCATTTATGTGCCATTAGGTTTTCCTTAGTTCATTATTGCTGATAAGCTCAAAGACATTATTGAGTCTATTAAAGCTAAAAATAGAGTAATTACAGTAACTACAACAAAAACAGAAAGATATGCAGATCTCACTTGTTGTTTAATTGGGAATATAACTTTTGCTAGTTCATCTTTAACACTGCTATAATAACTTTTTATTTTACTCACTTTAAACTCCATGTTTTTGCTATAAAACTCTTTTAAAATCGGTTCATTAACCATTTTCAAAAGAGCTTTTTTTTATCTGAAATATAAGTATTTTTCTAGATTGGACACGTATTGTAGTTAAAAAAAACTTTAAATTAGCTTAGATATTTAGATGATTTTGTAAATAATTTTTGAGTGGCAGGCCAGACAGGACTCGAACCCGTAACCATCGGATTTGGAATCCGGCGCTCTACCATTGGAGCTACTGACCTATATATGTTTTTAGATAAACAAGCGGGAAGACCCGCTTATTATAAATTAAGATTTTAACTTAACTTCTTTGTGAAGTGTATGCTTTCTTAATCTAGGACTATATTTTTTAGTCTCAAACTTTTCAGTATGAGTTTTTGGATTTTTAGTTGTAGAGTAGTTAATATCACCAGTCTCTTGACACTTTAATCCAATTTTGATTCTTACACCATTTGCCATATTAGTCCTTTATTATTTAAGAATTTCAGCAACAACTCCAGCACCTACAGTTCTACCACCTTCTCTGATAGCAAACTTAGTACCTTTTTCAAGAGCGATCGGTGCAACTAAAGAAACAGTTACTTCAACATTGTCACCTGGCATAACCATCTCTGTACCTTCTGGTAAAGAAATTGATCCAGTAACGTCAGTTGTTCTTACATAGAATTGTGGTCTATATCCTGAGAAGAATGGAGTATGTCTTCCACCCTCTTCTTTAGAAAGGATATACACCTCTCCTCTGAATTCTGTATGTGGAGTAATTGATCCTGGCTTAACAAGAACTTGTCCTCTTTGAACATCTTCTTTTTTAATACCTCTTAATAAGATACCTGCGTTATCACCAGCATAACCTTCGTCCATTTCTTTTCTAAACATCTCAATACCTGTTACAGTAGTAGTTTGAGTGTCTTTCATACCAACGATCTCGATAGTTTCACCTAACTTGATTGTTCCTTTTTCAATTCTACCAGTAACAACAGTACCTCTACCTTGGATAGTAAATACGTCTTCAACAGGCATTAAGAATGCTTGATCAGCATCTCTTTCTGGAGTTGGAATATACTCATCAACTTGAGCCATTAAGTTATAGATTTTTTCTGACCACTCACCAGCTTTACCAGCTTTAGCTTCTTCTAATGCTTGGAATGCAGAACCAGCAACGATAGGAGTATCATCACCTGGGAAATCGTAAGTAGATAATAATTCTCTAACTTCCATTTCAACTAATTCTAACATCTCTTCTTTATCTTCTTCATCTAATTGATCTTCTTTATTTAAGAAAACAACGATGTAAGGTACACCTACTTGTTTAGATAATAAGATATGCTCTCTTGTTTGAGCCATTGGTCCATCAGTTGCAGCAATAACTAAGATTGCTCCGTCCATTTGAGCAGCACCAGTAATCATGTTTTTAACGTAGTCTGCGTGTCCTGGACAGTCAACGTGAGCATAGTGTCTGTTTTCAGTTTCATACTCAACGTGAGAAGTAGCAATAGTAATTCCTCTTTCTCTTTCTTCTGGAGCATTATCAATTTGATCATAATCCATTGCTTTTGCACCAGTTTTTAGTGATAAACACATTGTAATAGCCGCAGTTAATGTAGTTTTACCGTGGTCAACGTGCCCGATAGTACCGATATTTACGTGCGGCTTACTTCTTTCGAATTTTTCTTTTGCCATAGAATTCCCCTTCTAAAATTTTGCATAAATGCCCTCTGAGTAGATAAGCCCTTTGGCTTCTCTATTCAGAGGGGATTATTGATTTTGTAAATTTGTGAACAGCATTTTACTTAAAAAACACTATAATGAAACTTAAACGGGAGTTAATTTTTGAATAAATCTTGAGAGTTATAAAAGTTGTGCTTATAACTCAGCTCCCAGTATCAATAAAAAAAAATGGAGCGGGAGACGAGACTCGAACTCGCGACAATCTGCTTGGAAGGCAGAAGCTCTAGCCAACTGAGCTACTCCCGCAACATTAGTGGTGGTGAGGGAAGGATTCGAACCTTCGAAGCCTGAGGCAACGGATTTACAATCCGTGGGATTTGACCACTCTCCAACCTCACCAAAACATATTGCTCTGGTCAAGCGCTGATCTTATATAAGATTACGCACGACAATAAAAAAAAGTGGAGC
>JALRJW010000259.1 GCA_023268955.1 Aliarcobacter sp.
AGCACCTTTGCTAGCACCCTCTTTTCTTAAGCTTTGTGCTAAAGGAATAACTGAACAAGAACAAATAGGCAAAGGAATACCAAAAACTGTAGCTTTTACAACAGATTTTACATCTCCTTTACCTAAGTGTTTAATTATGAAATCATCGGGTACAATTTGCTTTAAAATACCTGCTATTAAAAGTCCAACTAAAATATAGATTGAAAATTCGTTTAACAGATTTAAAAAATTGTTTGCTAATAATATTGCTGAATCCATAACTCAATCCTTTTTTTAATTGTATCTTATTCTTCTAAAAGATTTTTTTGTTCAATCCTTTTTTTAGGTTTTACACCAAGTTCAATGAACTCTTCACTTCTTCTAAGTAAATTACCTTTTCCGTGGGCTAATTTATTCATAGCTTCATCGTAAGATTTCTGCGTTCTTCCAATATGAGTTCCAATTAGTTCCATATCTTTAACAAAAGCTGAAAATTTATCATATAAATCAGCTGCTTTTTTTGCTATTAATTGGGCATTTTCATTTTGATGTTCATTTCTCCATACATTTTCTATAGTTCTTAAAGTCACATATAAAGTTGAAGCAGAAACAAGCATAATATTACTTTCAAAAGCTGTTTTGAATAAGTTTTCATCTTCACTGGTTGCCAATAAAAATGCTCCCTCAATAGGTATAAATAATAGAACAAAATCTAAAGTTTGAACACCTTCAATATTTTCATATCTTTTTTCACTTAAACCTTTAATATGAGCTTTTAGAGATTTTACAAGCTCTTTTGCTGCAAGTTGTTTAGCAGTTTCATCCTCACTTGCCATATAGTTCATATATGATTTTAAAGATACCTTTGAATCAATAATGATGTCTTTATTTGATGGAAGATGAACTATAACATCGGGTCTTAGTCTTTTTCCATCTTCATCTGTAAAAGAACCTTGAACATCATACTCTTTACCTTCTCTAAGCCCTGTTTGCTCTAAAATTGATGATAAAATCATCTCTCCCCAATCACCTTGGGTTTTATTATCACCTTTTAGAGCTTTCGTAAGATTTATTGCATCTTGTGCTATTTGATTGTTTAATTCTTTTAGGTTTTTGATCTCTGTTAAAAGTGATGTTCTTTGTTTTGTTTCATCATTGTAAATATCATTTACTCTTTTATTAAAGCCTTCAAGTTGTCCTTTAAATCCTGATAAAAGTTGATTTAAATTTACATTAGATTTTTTCTGATTTTCTTCAAAAATCTTATTTGCTAAGTTTTCAAACTCTAATTTTAATTCTTGTTTTGAATTTTCAAGAAGTTCTATTTTTTCTTGAAAATTCTCTTCTTTTGAGTCATATAGCTCTTTTAATGAGTTAATTTTAATCTCATAATTCTCTTTAATTCCTTGTTTTTCTTTTTCAAAACCTATATTAAGTGTTTGAATTCTCTCTTCATAAAATTTTGAAATATTTTGAAGCTCTTCTTGATTTTTTTGTTTTTGATTTTTTAGTGCAATTACAATAAAACCAAATGAAACAGCAGAAACTATTAAAACAAGTATTAAAGAGTTAATTTCCATTAAATTAACTCTCTTTCAATATTTTTACCCTTTAGTGCATCATCACTTTGATTGTATACGTTGTAACCCAACTCTTTAAATCTCTCTACTAAAGGTGGATGTGAGTAGTAGAAAAATATATACAAAGGATGAGATAAAGGAAATGATTTATTTTCATTTGCTAACTTTAAAAGTGCACTTATTAAGTCTTCTTTTGATTGTAAATTTGAACCAAATTCATCAGCTGCGTATTCATTATGTCTTGAAATCAAAGATATTAAAGGCATCAAGAAATACGATAAAATAGGAGAAAACAATAAAAATATTGTAATAATTCCATAAGCTTGATTATCAATTCCAGCTCCTAAAAACACTTCATCACTTAGATTTCCAAATATTGCGAAAAATACAAACATAACAACACCCATGATTCCAATGTTTTTTATAATATCTCCATTTTTAAAGTGACCTAATTCATGTCCTAAAACAGCTAAAAGTTCATTATGAGTTAATTTTTGCACTAATGTATCAAATAAAACAACCCTTTTCGTGCTTCCTAAACCACCAAAATATGCATTTAATCTGTTATCTCTTTTACTAGCATCTACACTAAATACCCCTGAACTTTTAAACCCTACTTCATCTAGTAATCTTACGATTTTAGTTTCAAGTTCTGTGTCTTTTAATTTTTCAAATTTATCAAACATCTTATCTCTGATAACTGGATAAAGCATGTTTATTAAGATAATTACTGCAAAAATAAACACAAATCCCCAAATCCACCAGTTAGAGAAGTTCGCAATAATATATGAAACAACAGCTATAACTATAGAACCAAATAGTAAAAATAAAATAGAAGATTTAATAGTATCTTTGATAAAAAGTTCAGGTGTCATATTTGAGAAACCATATTTTTTATCAAGTTTAAATGTTTTATAAATATAATAAAGAAAAAGAAAAGATGGTCTAAGTGGGTTAAACCACAGGACATCGAAAACCTAGAACTCATCAAACAACATTATGGGTATAGCAACGAAAAAGCTAAGTCCGTTTTAGAATTATTTAATAATGAACAAATAGAAGAGTTGAAACGTAAAGGATTTAAAGGTGGAAAACGATAATCAAATTAAAAACTGGGTTCCTGCTGA